>NZ_JBQYLH010000001.1:0-36629 GCF_052677165.1 Sunxiuqinia sp. sy24 | reverse complement strand
TGCCAGTTATCAGTTCATGCCGCCGTGCCTTCGGACAAAGCCCTTCTCTCACGCGCTCAGTGCCCAGTGCTCCATGCTCTTTGCCTTCTCCCTGTCTACTGTCTTTTGTCTCCTTTCTCCTTGGCTCTTGGTGTTCTTTTAATAATGGGAATAACAGGATATAATCAGGACCGAATGATCGGTTACGGAATAAATCAGCCGATGTTCGCGATCAATCCGTCGACTCCAGTATCCTTTAAATTGATGTTTTAAAGCTTCCGGTTTTCCGATACCATCAAAAGGATGTCTTATAATATCCCGGATCAGGTCGCCAATCCGCAAGGCCACTTTGCGATCCAGTTCAATCCATTGCTGGTATTCCTTAAAAGCGGCAGGCACAAATTCAATGGTCCTCATAGCAGCTCGTCGGATTTTAACGAGATCTGTTGTTTTTTTGCTTCATATTCAGCAATTCGGTCTTGCAAGACCTGTGCGTAAACTGGATTACTTAAAATGTAATCGGTTTCGTCGGCTGGCTGAATGAAAATTTCGACCGTTTGATGCGGGAAAAGCTTCCTGATTCCTTCAATGAATTCGGGGGTCAGGGCATCCGTATTAATTTTTATTGTTGTTTCCATATCGAATCTTTTCTCTAAAGTTACACAAATTCCAGCTGACTGCTATTGGTTATCAGTTGAGAACTTTCAGTTGTCAGTTATTTAAAAAGCCCTAACTACCTGGGGTGCAAAGTGGCTGACCACAGCGTAGTGACAGGCTCCGTTCTCCGGTTTCCCTTCTTCTGCCTCCGTGTTACTCTGCGCATTTCCTCAGTGAACCTCTGTGGTTAAAAAACTCCAGAGAGCAGAGGGCATGGGGTTTGCTGCTGTGCCTTTAGAAGGTTCCTGAGTGCCTTCGTGCGTTTTCCGGTCTCCTGTCTACTCACTACTCGTGCTTTGGAAGCAGGGCTAGTCCCAATTTTCTGCTATTCCACGTGCGTAGCGCTTTCCCAGTTCAAGCATACCGAGGGTATTAAAATGAACCTTGTCGTTGGGATAGGGTGAGTTAGGCTCATCGCAGCGCAAAGGCAAATCATCCGTTTCAACCACGATGGCTCCCTCCAGCGACAAGGCATGTCCGGAGTGCTGGTCGATGTTTGCCTGAGCCTGGCGCACTTCTTCGCGTCCGGTAAAGCGCGGAAGAGGAACAGGGATCACATAGCCATACACAAAGAGCAGATCGGGGCAGTTAAACTGTTCCCGCATCCGCAGGATAAAATGACGAAAATTGGTGCCGTAAGCCAGCGAGTGTTCCATCCCGGCAATGTCGCGGGCATCACCCTCTCCCTGCTGCCAGGCCATAGCCCTTATGCGAGGCTGATAACCGGCATCCCTCAACTTTTGCATCCCAGCCTCCACCGTGTAGATGAACTTCCTAAATTCCTCCCCAAAACTGGCCGTATCAGCAGCATGAGCTCCCGGATTCCACTGCTGATACAAATTAGACCCTGACAGAGCATGTTTTATAATGGCAAATTGCTTTTCGGGATACAATTGATGAAGCTCGGTACCCATACTCAATTCGGCCCCAAACTTATCGGCTGTTTCCGATGCCTGACTTAAAGGCAACCAGGTCTCCGATGCGCCTTTTCCGCCCAAATATTTTGAATAATAAAACAACACGGTGGTATCGGGTTGAAAGTCGGCAGGAATGTTTTTCACATAGCCTTGCCCGGTGGCATTCGACTGTCCACCATACAGAATTACATCAACCACTTTGTTTTGCGCAATACTCGCAAAGGCAATAAAAAATGCAAAAACACTGATTACGATCTTCATAAAATCTTCTTCTAATTAATTATTTTTCCCTGGAAAAGGAAAAGCAGCATTCGTCCGTTTATCAACTGGTACTGTTGCTTCAACCGAGTACAAATAATTCCCTAGCCGCTTTTTCAAGTTGGCAACAATGGAAGGATGAACAGCTGCTAAATCCTCCTGCTCGCCAATATCATTCGGAATATTATACAACTCGGACGTCCCATCGATGTACCAATAAATCAGCTTCCAATCGCCCTTACGGATCACACTGTAAGGTTCAAAATCATAGTTATGCGGGAAATGCCAGACAAACTCCCTTTTCTTTAAGTTTACCTTCTTCTGTTTCAGTAAGGGGACAAAGCTTCTTCCATCAATCGGCTTGTTCTCCATCCGCTTAGGAAGCCCGGCCATTTCTAAAATAGAAGGGAAGAAATCTTCAATAATCAAAGGCTCATTACAAACACTTCCTGCTTTGGTAACACCATTCCAATAAACCAGCATGGGGTCGCGAATCCCTCCTTCGTAAGGGCTGACTTTGTGCCCTCGCAAAGGCTCATTCTGTGGGCATTGCGAAGGAGAGCCATTGTCGGACATGAAAATGATGATGGTATTTTGCTCGATTCCTAACTCATTCAATTTCGCCATGATATCACCCAGCGATTTATCCATACTTTCGATCATGGAAGCGTAAGTTGCCTCAAAATCAGTCAAGCCCCGGTCTTTGTACTTCTGGTAAAACCGCTTGTCTTTCTCCCAGGGAGCGTGAATAGCGTAGTGCGACATGTACAAATAAAACGGTTTCTCTTCCTCCACCGATTTTTCCATTTCTCCCAGGGCTTCCAATGTCAGAGCCTCTGTTATGTTGATATCCTGCCCGTGGTACTTCTCCAGTCCAGGGACATCCCAGATGTGGCCGCCATTGCGCCAGGCTGCACTAAAGTTATTTAAGCCCGAATACGAACCCGGGCCTCCGGCTGCATGACCGCCAATGTTTACATCGAAGCCCAGCTTCAGCGGATCCTCGCCCGGCGTACTTTTAGCTCCCCAGTGTGCTTTTCCTGCATGAATAGTCTTGTAACCCACTTCTTGCAAATACATAGGAAGCGTTTTGGCGACGTAGGTTTTCTCTACACCAGCAACCGCACTCAAGCCATTCAGGTTCCAGTCGGGAGTCCCCACTATTTCGTGCTTCTGATCGGGCGATTTTCCTTTCCGCAGGGTCCAGTTGGTTACGCCATGACGCGCTGCATTCATTCCGGTCATCAGGCTAACACGCGCCGGCGAACACAAGGGACAAGCGTAAGCCTGAGTGAATTTCATTCCCTTCTCGGCCAGCGTTTCCATGGCTGGTGTATGGTAGCGTTCATTCAACATGGTCTTTTCAGTCCAAAAAGGTACCGAGGTTTCCTGCCAGCCCATGTCGTCAACCAAAAAGAAAATGATGTTGGGTCTTTCGGTCTGTGCTTGTGCTGACCCCATCCCACTTTTAAGCAGAATGATCAGTAAAAGAAGATATTTTTTCATCTGTCTGGTTTTTGTATTTAGTCTATTCGACGTATTTCATGATATAGCTAGCCGGACTGTCGCCTCCAAAAAAATGGAAGCCGGAAGGTACATATAAATAGGCAGGCTTACCATCAATCATTAAGACCTGAGGACGCTCGAACTTAATGAGGTCACCAAAATAATGATTCGTCGCATGCTTTAGCTTCTCTTTCCCCAGGTATTTTTCAACCGGAAAAAATCCCTGTTCTTTGTCCGTAAAATGAATGCCATCTTCCGATTTCCAAAGAATACCACCACCTTTTTCAATCAACCCGTGATTATCGGTCGTTAGCAAACAAAATTGACCATTGAGCAGAAAGGCATAACCGTCTTCCACCGCCTGATTGTTTTGCGTTACCGGAAAAGGCAGCTGAACGTAAGGCCCTTCCAGCTTTTCGGCAATAGCCAGCCCCATCTTTCCTCCCTGCGATTTGAAATACAGAAAAAAGCCACCATCGGGATGTTGTAAAAAAGCAGGATTATTCACGCCATTGGTGGCCTGATAATTCCAGTAGTTTGGGTTGTCGGGTGGAGACAGGATCTTTCCGTCCCTACCAACCTTTGTCCAAGGGCCATACAAACTTTTGGAAACAGCCATTCCAATATGCTGGTTAGCCGGATGTGGAGGCTGATTGCCATTGTTGTTACCAATGTACAACAAGACATACTGCTCACCCACCTTATGAATAGCCGGATTGTGCACCGAGACATGATCCCAGGTATCGTCGGTGCTTGGAGCCAAGGCCAAGTCGGAGAAGCGGAAAGGCCCCTCGGGACCATCACCAACATAGTGGGCTATTTCGCCACAGGTACGCCACCCGGGCTCTACCTTATTGCCAGGCCAGCGGGCTGCAAACAAATGGACTTTCCCATCCTCATCCATTATCGGAGAAGTTCCCCAAGTGGTATAGCCGGGCTCTTCAACAGCAATACCAAGATATTGCCAATGATCGGCCAACGATTTTTCAGATGCTTCATTTTGAATATCACCAGCCATTACTTTGTAAGCCACAAAAATTCGTCTACCATGCTCAACTAAGCCAGCTGGAGTTAAATGGGTAGCATCGGCTTTGGGCAGACCATACATGGTGGTATAAATGATATTCTCATCCTCCTGAGCAAGCTTTTTTTGTGCCTCAACAACAACCGGACGATTTTGCACAAAACTATGCTGTTCATCCACTCCAAGGATTATTTTCAGTTCGGGTTTATGCAACACCGTGTTTCGTAAATCATTGATGACTTGTTTCAGGTTATGATAATAATCTGCCGCTGCTTGTTCATCTCCGGCATCCGACTCTCCCTGAATCCAGATGAAACCGCGAATAGTTACTTTATATCCAAGATCCTTTAGTTGCTGAATGGCCGGTTTTAAGTCTTTAACCATATTATCGTAAATACCTCCACCACCTGGCGCCTTCCAATCGCGGGCCAGTCCGGTTCCTCCCAAGCAGTATTTAAATATGCCAGGATTATAACCTGCTTTTTTCAGTTCACGGGCAAAGCTCACTTCAGGTCCGAAGTGACCCTCCGGAAATCTGCCTTTTTGAGGCTGCAAATTGATCCACTCACCGTCAGAGCTTTCGTGGTTCACAAAAGTCCAGTTTAAAAGAATTGAATCATCAAGTTCTTTCGCTTCTTCCGGGAAATAAGCAGCATCTCCCATCCATCCCTGAGCATTCGACTGGCCTGCCCAGATGAAGAGGTCAATGTTTCGTTGTGCCTTTGTTAGAAAAGGAAATATTAAAAAGGTAAGTAGAATTAATATTCGGTACATTTTCTTGTTTATTGGTTACTATATCCAGTTGTTTTGTATTGCTCCAGCAAATCGGTCAATTCATTTACTTTTTCAGGATTTTCGGCATATAAGTTTTTGCTTTCAGAAGGGTCGTTGGCCAGATTATAAAGCTGACCATCTGTTTCAACAGGAATTCCCTCTATTTTAAGACCTCTGCTGAATCCTCCGGAATCTTTTCCTATAATCAATTTCCAGTCACCCTTGCGAATGGCAAATGTTCCATTAATGGAATGATGAACGATTGCTTCCCTTACCGGCTTTTCGTTTCCAAAAAGAACAGGCGAAATATCATAGCTATCCTCCATCGTGCCAGCTCCCTTTGAAATATCCAAAACAGAGGCTACTGAAGAAATAATATCTGTTAAACAAACCACCTGATTACTGACAGTATTGCCTTTAATTTTGCCCGGCCAGCTAGCGATAAACGGTACGCGGTGACCACCTTCCCAAATGTCGGCTTTCATTCCTTTCCATGGCCGGCTTGGGTTGTGCCCATATTTTTTTACCGAGGCTATTTCACCCCCCATATTGGTCCCGTCTCTTTGCGGAGAGCCATTATCGGAAGTAAAAATAAGCAGGGTATTTTCAAGTTGTCCCGATTCTTTTAAAGCCGCTACAATCTGGCCAACTGCCCAATCTACTTCGTTTACAAAATCGCCATAAGGTCCAATTTCACTTTTGCCTTTAAAATCTTCGGTTGGTGCAATTGGTGTATGAGGTGCCGTTAAGGTAAAATACAAAAAGAATGGTTTTTCCGTTTTGGATTGATCCCCGATGTATTTCACTGCCCGTTTGGTAATCGTAGGCATTACTTGGGTCAAATCCCAATCTTCAGCCATTGGTCCAGGGGCACCGTACATATCGCCGGGTTTTATCATGTTAGGGATTTTAACCAGCTTATTGTTTTCGAAAAAAGTATAAGGCGCAAAGTTGGGCACATCATCGCCAAAATAATAATCAAATCCTGCTTCCAGAGGTCCTCCGCCTAAAGGTTTTGAAAAGTCGATTTTCTCCCAAAGCTGATTTCTTCCTTTCAAACTCCAATCACCAATGGCGATGGTATCATTCATATACCCTTCTCCTTGATTAGAAGGCCAACGCCAACCCAAATGCCACTTCCCGATACATGCTGTTTCATAGTTTTTGGCTTTGAGTATTTTGGGGAAAGTCAACCTATCAGCAGGAATTAAAGGTCTGTCCCACATCCAAAGTACACTTTGTTTTAACTCCGACCTCCATGCATATTGTCCGGTTAAAATACCGTAGCGGGTAGGTGTACAAACACTACTTGGGGTGTGAGCATCGGTAAAACGTATCCCTGCAGCGGCCAGATTATCGATGTTGGGTGTTGGTATTTTCGATTCGGAATTGTAAACCTGCGGATCGCCATAGCCCAAATCATCGGCCAGAATGATGACAATGTTGGGGTCTTTTTTTTCTTCATTACAGGAAGAAAAAGAAAGACCCATAATTGCTATAATTAATAAACTTACGAGTTTTTGTATTTTCATAATCCTATAAAATTATTCTTTCGCTTATATAAAGCTAAGTTCCACTTTAACTCGTTAAACTTATTTTTTCGCCTTCTTTCATTTCCAAAACAATCATCCCATCTTCTACCTGAACAGGATTTGTTCCGGACATCACATTTTCGGAAGCAAAGGGATTTTTCAATTTTAAAACTCCTCCTTTTTCTGATACGATATCAACAGAAACCATTTGCCCGTTTTTACGATTGGCTGAAATAAGGAAAGCTCCAACAGCACGTAATTTATCGAACGAAACATCTTCCCAATCGTTCGGAATTGCCGGGAAAATATTTACTACCCCGGTGTGGCTTTGAATCAACATTTCGTGAATACCCGATGCAAAGGCAAAGTTCCCTTCGAGCGTAAACGGACGGTATGTAAATCCGGATTTCCCGGACTTGGACTGATCACCATTCGCATGAAAGGTGTTTCGCAAGCAAAAGCAATTGGCAAAGTCGCGCAATGCCGATGCAGCACCTTCTCCGTTAAATGCTCTTGCCTGAAGGTTGCCCAGCCAGCTGTACGAATATCCACACCAGGCTCCGGGGCCTACTTCGAGCAACTTATCAATGGTTGCCTGGATAATTTTTTGATCCTCTTTGCCATTGCTCCAGTCGATCAGACCGAAAGGATGAAAGGCCATTAAATGTGAAAAATGACGATGAGAACTTTCGTAGTTAAAGCCTTTGGCAAAAGCAAGTCCTCCCTCCGGATCCAGCTCATAAGGGGGTAATTCGCTCCGCAACGATTGCCAATGATCAGCTTCCTGCTTTAGTCCCAAAGCATCAGCCATTTCTGCAGCGGCCATAAAAGCAAAATTGACCATTGTCAGGTCGTAGTTGGTATACGTGTGAAACCAAGCTTGCAAACTGTTATTGAAAATCTCAGGGCTTGAACATAAAGGTAACACGCGCTTACCATCTTTTAACTCTGACAATTCTTCCAAATGAACAGCTACATCTTTCACATACGGATATCCCCGTTCTTTTAGAAATTCCTGATCGGCTGAGTATTTCCAGTGCAGGTAAAAGTGTTGTGCCAGCCAGGCCGATACTGTAGGTGAAAACGAGTATTGAATCCAGCCCCCCATCGGTTGCCCGGTTAGTGTGGCAACTCCAGGCACATTCAATCCATTGGTTCCGTAAAACGTTTTGGTGTACTTTTTATTCACTTCCCGCTGGTTCCACAGGGTGTGTAAATAGCCATATCCCTCTTCGAGGCGGTTCCCGGCATAAGTAGGCCAGGCACTTAATTGTGTATTTAAATCGTGGTGGTAATCACCTTTCCATGGTGGCATTTTACCATTGTCGGCAGTCCACACCGACTGCAGAGAAATAGGATACGAGTCTTCGCGTGTAGCCGACCCAAATTTATACATCTCGTTGTAATACTGCTTTTGTAGCACACTGTCGGGCAGGCTTACCGATGATTTGGCCCAGTAAGTGTTCCACCACTCCATATGCTCCCCATAGTGTTTTTCAATTCCTTCGCCCAGCATATTATCGACTAACTCACTCGCTTTTTCTTCAACCAAGGAAGAAGTTACCGACCAAACACCGATGAGATCAGTGCCTCTCTTTTCCCACTTAATTGCCACATCGTAATAAAAATCGCCCCATCCCTTTTGGTGATAAACAATTTTATTGGGCTCCTGTTTCACAGGCCCCTGCTCGTAGCCCAGGCGAGTTAACGACAAGCCCGAGACCGGGTCTCCATCTTTTATCATCTCACCACGATTATATACCGGTGGAACTAATACCGGAAGAAAGGACTCTGTGGCATTTTCAACAACAAACCATCCCACAGGCCGGGTGGCATGTACAAAGGTTTTCATCGATACCCCGTTTTTCCATTTCACCTGGCACAAGGCATTTTTTAAATATAGCCGGATGCTTTCCACCTCACCCATCCCTGCAAGATTGAACTCCATGCCCGCCCCGGGAATTTTAGAAGGTGCGGGATCACGATCATACGGACGATCAAACATATCCTGTACCGGTTTATAATCGTTTTTCATCACCTGATTATAAACCCATTCGAATGAAAAGTTTTCACCCCATATATTTTCCGTCGGACGAAGATCCCACAAGTCCACCCGGTCGAGCGAAATCCGCAGCGACGAATCTTTTTGCCAAACCAATGCTCCAACAGTTGCATTGCCCAAGGGCATTCCTTCATCCCAGGTGGTGGCAAGGTCATTAAATGTAAGGTCATAATTCTCAGGATTTACTGTCAACTCATTCTGATTGCAGGATGATAAACCGACAATTGAGATTATCAACAGTAAGATTACAGTTAGGTGTTTCATCGTATTTATTGATTTTTGGTTTTAGCTATTTCTGATAGTGAGTATTCTCAAATGGCATTTGTGCATTTACTTCTTTTCTCCATGAATAAAGTAACGCTTTTAATTCCTTTGTTTTATTCGGATATTTCTCTGACAAATCGTTTTTTTCGCTGATATCGTTTTTTACATCATACAACTCTACCTGCGTGTCTTCATAAAATTCGATCAATTTATAGTCTCCCAGCCTAACAGCACCTGATGGCCGACCTCCAAGACCGCCGCTGTAATGCGGATAGTGCCAAAAAACAGGCCGCTCCTCTATTTGTTTCTCTTCCAAAAGTGGTTTAATACTGATTCCATCCTGGTGTTGATTGGGAAGTAACTCCAGCCCGGCCAGATCAAGCAGCGTCGGATAATAATCGGTACCAGTTACCGGTATACTACAAACACTTCCGGCTTTCACTTTTCCGGGCCAGCGAATGATCAACGGTTCACGTATCCCGCCTTCGTACAAATACCCTTTTCCCGCCCGCAATGGCAAATTAGAGGTTGGAATATTGCCGGTTTGATTGCTGGTCGCCATTCCTCCATTATCAGAAGTAAAAACGACAATTGTATTTTTGTCGATTCCCATTTCTTTAAGCGACTGAAGGACACGCCCTACATTTTCGTCCATGCTTTCAACCATGGCCGCGTAATGTGGCCTATTCTGATGTTTTTTATACCACGTTTTTCCCTCTTTGGAAAACTCTTCCCCCGCGTAATTCATCGAAGCCAGTTTCTCCTGGTATTTTTTCACTTTCGCAGGCTTCCCTTGCATGGGCAAATGCACCGTATAAAAAGAGAGATAGGCAAAAAAAGGATCTTCTTTGTTCTGTTTCATGAAGTTGATGACCTCATCGGCAAGCCTGTCGGTAAGGTATTCTCCTTCATATCCATCAGTTAGCTGAGGATTCTTGTAGGGTGAGAAATATCCTCCGGCGGGATGACCTGTTTTATTTCCTCCGATATTGATATCAAATCCCTGGTGCTGGGGGTAATATTCTTCTTCCTCTCCGGCATGCCATTTCCCTGCAAACATGGTTTTATACCCTGCATCTTTTAATGCTTCAGCAATAGAATATTCTTCCAAATCGAGCTGAAGCTTAAACGGATGCGAAGCCAGCTTCTGATCCTTATGCGGCCCCCAATGTCGGTTTCCTGGGATATAATCGGTCAGGTTTAAGCGGGCCGGATATTTACCGCTCATAATGGCAGCCCTCGACGGTGAACAAACCGGGCAGGCAGCGTAAGCATCGGTAAAAACCATCCCTTCCGAAGCCAATCTGTCAATATTAGGTGTTTCGTAGAATGTACTGCCGGTATATCCCAAATCGGACCATCCGAGGTCATCAACCAAGATGAAAATGATATTGGGTCTATCTTTCTGTTCAACATTGACACAGCCAGAAACTGCCAATACACAGCTAATTATATAAACAGCAAAAAACTTCAAGTTCATCATATTTCTATGTATTCCGAGTGAATGATCGTTAATCTTTTATTTTGTCATACACCAAACGGGCAATAGCACGATATCCATCTTTGTTTGGGTGTACACCATCTTTTTCGGTAAATAGTTCCGGCTTGTGCTTAAGTGGAGTATTCAAGTCAATAAAACCAACATTCTTCTCTTTAGCCACCTTTTTAATAGTGCTGATTAATTCCTGAAGGCGTGGTTTACGCACCGTTAAACCTTCGATACGTTCAGGACTTAATCCGGGAGTTTCCAACACCATGGGCGAAGGAGCACATATCGAAATTTGCGGTTTCGACGGTAACGTTTTTAAAGTATCGATGAGGTCGCGATAATCACCCGCATATTCATCCTTGTATTCCCAGCACTTCCGGTCACCACAGGTTCCCATTCCACAGGTATCGTTTGTTCCCAGGCTAATAATTACCACATCAGGATTTGCAGCTCTTATTTTGGCAAGCTGGTTCCATACTGTTGGCCGTCCTTTTCGGATAAGCGTACAACTTCCAACTCCAAAATTCGCGACTTCATAGTTATCCCCAAGCAACAGTTGCAACTGAGCCGGGTACGAATCTTTTTCCCTGTCTTCGAGGCGGGCTCCGTAAGTAATACTATCGCCAATACAGGCCACTTTAATTTTTTCCTTTTTCGCACCCAGTCCCTCACCGATAACAGGGAGTAAGACCAGGCATACTAGTAAGGTAACAAAAACCGGAGGACGAATAGTTATATCCATAATAGTTATAGTCAGTTACTCAATGTTCATATTAAGTTGTATCCGCTGATAGTTTGTTCATCTGTAATCAGCATATAATTAGACGATCATTATTTCAGTCCGATAAGAATTATGCGTTAACTCGAAAAACACCTCATTCCTTATTTTCATCGAGTTCAATTTTCCAATTATCCGTCCGAAAGCATGATGCCGGTAATCCAGCTCTATTATAAAGATTGGGTTCGGCACTATTGCCCCAAGCAAAACGCACTGCTATTGGATTTATAATCTTGCTATTCCATACTCTGACCGTGTTACCTTCAATTCTGGTTTGGGCTTCCATGAAAATTTTGTCAGGTCCGCAAATTTCAAAATGGGTCAGCTCATCCCCCTTTTTCATCAGACCATTATCGGCATAATCAAAATAGACCACCATTTCTTTTCCCTCACGTTTTCCTTCGCGGTATACTGGTCCGGAAAAAGCAATATCAGTAAAGTCATAATTTTTAGCCAAGGCCCAGTTGGCAAGCCTTTTCCCGACATCTTGCTTATTTTGCGGATGAATATTATTGATATCGCCGATGTCGCTTACAACAACCATCCCGGTATTTGGAACTTTTTTAAATGTCTTTAGCTGAGCCTCCCTCATTAAAACACCTGCTTCTTTTTCTTTGTAATTAAAGGGTGCAATCTGAACAAGGTAAAATGGAAAATCAGATCCCCACTCCTCTCTCCAATTTCGAATTAGCGATTCCAAAATTCCGGGATATGAATCTGGGTCGAGCCTGTTAGCCTCTCCCTGATACCAGATAGCACCGGCTATTTCAAACGGGATTAAGGGAGCAATCATCGCATTATACATATAACCTGGCTGAGAGGAATGCCATTTATTTTCGGTGAAATGCTCTTTTAAATCTACAAAGTCAGAATCGTTAATTAAACTTTTGGCATTTAACCAAACCTCTGCACGAGTACCTCCCCAACTGGCATTTATCAATCCAATCGGGACATTCAGTTCCTTGTGAAGTTTCCTCCCAAAAAAATACGCCACAGCACTGAAATCCTTCATTGTTTCAGGCTTGCACGCTGTCCACTGCCCCGGAGTATCGTCCTGAGGGTTTGGCGATTGGTGTTTGGGAACTTGAAACAGATGGATATTCGGATAATTCGCCTGATCTATTTCGTCCTGTGCGTTGTTAATTCCACTTGATGCCGACCACTCCATGTTTGATTGCCCCGAAGCAATCCAAACTTCACCAATCAATACATTCGATAAGGTAATCGTTTCGTGTCCTTCAATCGTTACAGAGTAGGGTCCTCCCGCCTCAGGAGTAGTCAGCTGAACAGACCATTTCCCCTGATAGGCATCTTGGGTTACTGCCACACCATTCCAACTCCCTGTTACAGTAATTGGTTCGATGGTTTTGGAAGACCACCCCCAAATGGTAACAACTGAATTCCGCTGCAAAACCATATTATCGGAAATAACCGAAGGCAACCATATTTTAGCGAAACAGTTTTGTGCTAAAATTATGAAAGCAAAAAACAGGGCGGACACCAATAAAAATTTCTTCATAATTGTAAATTAATTCACCTTAAAAACTTGAATGTTCTGAATTTGTGGTTCTCCTTTCGATTCCAAAATACTTAAACGCACCGACGAAACTTCCATTGTATCAAAACGATGAATAAATTTATGCCCGATGCATGAACCTTCGAAAATCGTCTGCCAACCTTTGTTTGTTCTGCCTTCAAGAACAAATTTTCTTACCCGTTCGCCTTTGGTAATATCCTCCATTAAAACCACCTCGTTGATTTTTTGCTTCCCGGGAAGTTTAAGCATTATTTTTTCACCACTTCCTGAAGTTGCAGCTATCGGATTTGAAAACCTTCGTTTTATTTCTTCCCCGAATTCTTTCAATCTTTTCACATCCGGTGCAGGCATTAGCCCTTCGGGATTGGGAGTGAGGCCAAGGATAAGTGACGTATTATGTCCCACTGAGTTGTAGTACATATTCATCAAATTTTCAAGTGGGAAAATATGCTCCTCATCTCCCGGTTCCCAGAACCACTCGTGACGACCATTGTACCCGCGCAGGGGGGCATCGCTCATGGCGGGCATGTAGTATTTACCGTCCGGATCGCCTTCTTTTAATAGCTGAAAATTATTTTTTAGAACGACTTCCTGATTCGTTGAGTGTGAATATGGAAACGGGTAAGTTCCCCAACTGGGATAGGGAACCGTACCACTTTCGCTGCCTCCCCAACGGATATCGGCACGTTGTGTATTGTGGTAAAAAATGCAGTTCGATTGGTGTTCCTCAAAAACACCCAATACATCGGGACCTCCTTTCTCCGGACCATGTGCTCCGCCATCGAACCAAACAATAGCTAGGTCGCCATAGCGCGACATCAGTTCCTCAGTCATACCTTCACACATACGGTTATAATGTTGTTGCCGGTTCTCAGCAAATTTTCCCTCACCATCGACCATAAAATCATAAACACCGTAAAAGGAATTCCAGCGAATACCAATATAAATACCAGGTTTAACGCCATATTTCCGGCACGATTCCACAAAATCTCTTACAATATCGCCTTTCCCATCACGCCACTTTACAGCTTTCAAACAGTAAGGATTTACATCGCTCTGATAAAGGGCAAACCCGGTTTCATGGGTAGCGGTAAGTATGGCAATTTTGCAACCGGCATCTTTAGCTGCTTTTATCCATTGGTCAGTATCTAAATCTTTGGGATTGAAAATATTAATATCCTCAACCGGTGTGATTCTGTTTTTCTGCTGATTATATTTCTCACCATCAAACACATGCAAGTCGTAATGAAATACAGCAACCAGCTCAGCATTTTGCCAAGTTAGCTGGGCTTCTGTGGGAATAGGTAAATTTACATCATCCTGAGCTTTTGCATATCCCAGAATAGCTAGTATTAACAAAAACGTTACTTGTAACTTCTTCCTCATTTTCTTATAATTATTGATTAGTCTATTTCTTCCTCGCGGTACTGGTATATTTGGTTTTTATCTCGAAATTAATTCAAATCGTGTCAGGTAGCATTCATGTTTGTTGGGAACCATGGATATACCCCATTTTAATCCTTCTCCAACAACAACAGGATCCGTTAAATCAGGACGAAAAGCGCCTGGCGCAACGGCACGTTCTTCTACTTTTGCATCAAGTTTGTCTGACATAAAATCAACACCGTCAGGGGCGTATTCAAATGTTTGTGATAAAGAAGCGAAGGCTCCAACTCCTGTGCCTTGTGGCCAAATTAATACCTCATGACTTCTTTCGAGTATTTCTTTTCCGAATTTCGTGTAAGGGCCTTCAGGATATTTTGAAAAGGCAACCCCCATACATGTATGTGCTGGTCCTCCGTGTCCGCTTGTCAACGAACGGCCTTTATAATACATCCAATATAATCCATTCCGATAAAGCAAAGAGGCATCATCAACCCGGTAACTGTCAAACTTTTCGGGCTCTACACTTACTTTTAGTATTGGTTCTCCGCTAATCCTTTCAAAAGGCCCAGTTGGTGAATCGGATACAGCTAGGCCAATAGCGGTAATATCAGTTATATTATTGTTCTCAAATTCACCCTCGGCATTTCCAGGTGTTGGCTTTACCCCCGTGTAATACAAGTAGTATTTACCATTGGCATAAAGAATGTTTGGGGTAAAAACAGCTTGTGAATCCCATCTGCCCTTTTCGCCTACATCCAGCATTTCACCAACTTCGGTCCAGGAGAAACCTTCATCTTCCGATTTAGCACACCAAACACTTGCTCCCCAATATCCGGCTCCCCAATATTTTGGTTCAGCATTAGGTATTTTGGTATAATACACATAGTATGTTTGGCCTACTTTTATTACATCACTCGGATCGCGGCGTGTACAGCCCTCTTCGTAGCCTATTCCACTTACTTCATCGAAACTAAATTCTGTATTTGAAAGTTTCTCCTTCATTGAATTAATATCCTGACCTGATGAAGGAAATGAATATAAAAGGCCAAGACCAACGACTATTCTAATTACTATTTTTTTCATCTTTCTCATTTACAATAATCTAGATCCATCAACCTTCAACATTATACACGGTAAATTCTTTAATTTGCGGGTCGCCCTTCGATTCCAAAATTTGCAGACGTATTTTAGATAAATCGACCGCATCAAACCGGTGAATAAATTTATGCCCGATACAAGAGCCTTCGAAGATCGTTTGCCAGCCTTCTTTCGTTTTTCCTTCCAGTACAAATTCCCGTATACGCTCTCCTTTGGCAATGTCTTCCATTAAAACAAGCTGATTTACCTTTTGCATTTTAGGAAGTTTCAAAACTAGTTTTTCTCCTGTTCCGGATGTGGTGGCAACCGGACTTGAGAACCTTCTTTTTATTTCATCTCCGAATTCTTTCAGGCGTTTCACATCGAACTCGGGCATTAAGCCATCCGGGTTAGGCGTTACCCCCAAAATCAGACTGGTGTTATGACCAACTGATTTGTAATATTTTTCAATCAATGTCTCCAACGGGAAAATGATATGATCGCGGTTGGGTTCCCAAAACCAATCGTGCCCTCCATTGCCTCTTAAAGGAGCATCGCTCATAGCAGGCATGAAATACTTGCCATCCGGGATACCGGTTTTTAAAAGCTGAAAATTGTTAGCATGAATCTCCTTTTTGGCAGACTCTCCCGCTCCAGTGGAAGGATACGGAAATGTGCTCCAGCAAGGATACGGAACCGTTCCGCTTTCGCTGCCTCCCCAGCGCATGTCGGCTCGTTGCAGGTTGTGGTAAAACAGACAATTGGGCTGGTATTTTTCGAAAGCCGATAACACATCGGGGCCACCCTGTTCCGGACCATGAGCACCTCCATCAAACCAAACCATCGCCCAGTCGCCATAGTTGGTAAAGATCTCTTCCACTATATTCTCAATCATGAGATTATAGTGCTGTTGACGATTCTCTGCAAACTGGTTGTTGCCATTCACCTTAAAATCATAGACGCCGTAAAAAGAATTCCAGCGGGTACCGATATAAACACCGGGTAAAATTCCATACTTTTCGCATGAAGCTTTAAAATCGCGCAAAATATCGCCTTTACCATCCTGCCACTTTAAGGCTTTCATACAGTAGGGGGTGGCATCGCTCTGATGGAAAAAGAATCCGGTCTCGTGGCTCACCGTAAAAATGGCCATTTTAAACCCACCATCTTTCAACGATTTAATCCACTGATCCATGTCGTAGTTTTGCGGATTGAAGGCATTATAATCCTTTACAGGAGTAATACGCGCTTCTTTTTGCACATAAAACTCGCCATCGAAAACATGCATATCCCAACACACCAGAGCAGCCAGCTCAGCATTTTGCCACTGAAGCTGGGCAGGAGTTGGAAGCGGAAGCTGTTCTTGAGAAAAGCTGAATTTTGCAAAACAAACAAGTGTAAGAATAAATAGTATTGTATAGTTTTTTTGATTCATTTTTATTGTTTTCTATTGGTTTTCATCCAGTAATAACAATTAAGATTATTGCCCCGTATTATCACAATAAGCACAAACCTACAGATATCACTCTGCTATAGAAATAGACAATTTCTGAAAAAACATGGACAATCTTATTGCTTGCAAATGCTTATCTTTCGTTTGTCCAAAATCTATCTATTTTTTTTCTCTTGAAGAACAAAAGCCCGGAACCAAAATCAGTTGACACTTTATACTAATAAAAAATGTCCAAGGTTGTACCGTCCAGCCAATCGTCGATATTTCTCAATCCTATTCCTTTACCTCCTAACATTTAGAGGATTGTGACCAGTTCGGGTCTGTCTCTCCAAAGCTCCCTGTACAAAAGGAGAATAACAACTAGAAATGAAAGATTTATTCTTTTCATTCTACTTCCATTATGAGGTCAAAACTAAATATTGACAAATTAGAAGGAATACCCAAAACGATTGATCTCCCAAGTTAAATACTAATTCAGCACAAGAATAATGTATTCTAAAGGTCACTCGATACAATATCCCCCCCTAAACAGAATTCTTCATGATAAAAAACTTACCCCATGCAAGAAAACATGGAGTAAGTTTATTTTTGTAAGGCTTAATCTATAAATCTCGAGATTTAGAATTAGTGTACAATCTTTATCGTCCAATCATGAGTTGTACCATCTGCAGAAACGAGTTTATATACAAATTCCTTTGCAGATAAATCGTGTAAAATGCCAGCAACTGGAGAACTCCCCACAGGCTCCACGCGAACACTTTGATGGTAAACTACGATACCAGCCCTGGTAATATCCTGATCTTCTGGCACTGTAACCGTGGCTACAAAATTATCGTTATCAATTGTTGCACTTCCAGATGATATGAATATCCTTTTACGAGCAGGCGTTAAAGTGCCATTTTCATAGTATTCCTGAAGTTCGTGCTCATCAACTTGTAACGTAAATATGTTCACATTTGTGATAAAAGCAGTGTCTCCCCATTGTCCCTCATCAAAATCGATTCTGGGTTCACAAGAAAGTAGAAGTCCCACAAAAACAATGATGGATAGATATAAAATATTCTTTTTCATATTGTAAACTTTTAAATTATCAATTACGATTTAGAACCAACCGGGATTTTGTTTTAATTCAACACCGGCATCTTCCATATACAAATCAATCTCATTTTTAGGAATAGGTGCTAAATATGCACGACCAGGTTCAACAAAGTAGCCTTCTCCTGTGGCTTTAAAATCAGGATTCACATAAAATGGATTTAAAAATCCATCACTGAAAATATCATAATCTTCTCCTAATGTCAAAGCATAATTTTTAGCATCGTTTTCATTAAAACCATCGGCCATTAGTTGTTCCTGGTCATTAAAATAATCAACAAACTCCTGGGCGTGCGCTCCTCTCGGTTTCCACCCATTTATCACTTTATGAAAAACAGCCCATCTTTTTAAGTCTCGCTCGCGGTGTCCTTCAAAAGCAAGTTCAGATAAACGCTCACGCCTAATTTCATTGACAATATTTGACTCAGATGGGTCAAATCCATTTTGCGAAGAATAAGATATGGACCAAGATTGAACAGCTGCTAGATTCATAGGCACCATTCCTACTCTTTCACGAAGAATATTAAGCGTTTTATCTAAATCGGCTTGATTGATCGTACCTAATATTGCTTTTGCCTCTGCCAATGCCAGTAAGCCTTCGGCATAACGGATTAATACATCATCGACTGAACCATTTCTCCATTCATTGGCATCAAAAATAGCTCCCTTCCAAAAACGGAGGCCAGTTGATGCATAATTATAGGTGAAAACATTACTAATTGTCGGATATCTCGAAGGTAAAGCTTGCGGCTCAAAACCCGCTATTTGATTTTGAGGCCCCCGATCCGGAGTCCATATCGATTGCCTAAATCGAGGTTCAAGGTTTTCACCTAAATTATTTAGACTTGTATAATCGATTGGTAAAGATGATAATTCTTGTGGAACTCCGTTTTTATCAAGATAATTTTCCACCAGTTGCATTGTTGGAGACTGTGTACTTTCAACAACTTTGTCGTAAAAATTATGTCCTACAATTTCATTGACGTCGTAAACGCGGTACAGAAAAACGCCCTCTGAAGCAGAAGCGTCCTGTTGAGAGAACAGCTGATTATATGCCTCATTAAACGGACCGCCCCTGGTAAACAATGTACTTCCCTGGTGATCAATTAACGGCAGCATTGCAGGTTCCACCATTTGTAAGAACTCACTACCATCTTTTCCATCCACTGCAAAGGGTGTATTTTGTGCTCCGTGGTAGCGTTCCCAGCTACCTTCAAACAAAGCTACTCTGGCTTTCAAGACTATTGCTGCTTCTTTATTTACCCTTCCTGATTGTGAGAAATTTGAATTTTTCCAGCCCATTTTTGCAATCGCACTATCCAGATCTTGAAGAATAAATTTTGCTACATCGTATCTGGAATCTCTTTTTTTGTATAATGTTTCGCTATCGGTCTCCAGTATTTCAGTGTATATTGGAACATCACCATACCGCTCCAACATATTAGAATAGACCCATGCACGGAAGAAGTACGCTTCACCTACGTATTGATCGACTTCGGTGTCTCTCTCGACGCGGCTTGAGTTCTCTATCAAATAATTTATTTGTCGGATCCAGGTAAAGCTACCGTTCCAGGTTCCGTCTGTTGCTGGTGCCTGGCCACTACTCCCTTTTTGCGACAATGCGCCCGATGGTCCTGTAGCGACTTGGATATCGGTATTCGCGTCAAGGTTTTGATTATTCGCATTACCTCCTTGTTGAAAATGATATCTTGGAAAAAGTCTGTAAAAGCCATTGACCATTACTTTCAAATCGTTTGCTGAAGTAAAGAATGTAGCATCGGTCATCTCATCAAGTGGATATCTTTCCAGAAAATCCTCCTGACAGCTATTAAAGGAGATTCCTAATACGATAAGAAATATCGAAATATATTTTAGTCTTGATTTCATATCTTTAATTTTTTATATTAAATCCCTATATTCACACCAAAAGAGAATTGACGCTGTGGCGGATAACCCATTCCACCGTATCGGGAAATAATCTCAGGTTCGTATTTTATTGTTGACTTATAATAAATGTATCCTAAATTTTCAATGCTAGTGTATACATACACTTTGCTCAACCTCACTTTGTTGATCAGTACCCTTGGCAAATTGTACCCTACCCGTAAATTTTTAATTTTAAGATGAGCCAGGTTTAATTGATACTGGTCATTTGCAGGATAAGTTTTAAAGGAATGTCTCGGATAATAGTTATCCGGTGTTTCTGGAGTCCAGGTACCTAATTCCCGATGAACTGTAAACCATTTTGAATTCCAGATATTACCCCCGGCGGGTCTGACATAAAAATTGCCCGAAAAGACTTTCCATTTTGGCACCCCGGTTAATTGGACAGAAACGTCGAAGCCATTCCAATCAGCAGCCAGCAGCAGACCGTATGGGTTGCGTGGATAGTTATAACCACCCCGAACCTGATCACCTCTGGCGTACCACTTTCCTCCTTCTCCTGCATTAACCTGACCATCTCCATTTAAGTCTCTCATCATCAAATCACCAGGATAGTACCAGCCTCCTCCTTGAGGCACATTGGCTTCTACATCTTCAATGTTTTGCGCAATGCCATTTGACTCATAAAGATAGTACTCTCCAAACTTCTGCCCGGGAGTCCATAAACCTCGTGAGCCATTAATATTATCTTCGTATTCAACTACATATCCTATGTAATCTGAAATATTAAATTTAGCATGATAATTCAGTGATTTTCCTTTGATGTCAAATGCTTTATCACGCCAATTAACAGTAAATTCCCAGCCCCTTGTTTCACTTACCGCGTTGTTAACGCTTGGCAAGCTTGTTCCTATTGTTTCGGGTAGAATTTTGGCTGGCCCTGCCTGATCGTAAATCGTGCGCTGATACCAATCGTAAGTAATATCAAGCCTATTATCTATTGCAGCAATATCAAGGCCAAAGCCCAATGTTTTCGGTTTTGCCCACGTCAAATCAGAACTTACAAGTGCAGGCATAAAAACCATGTTTGGTTTTGATCCCCCAAGCAATACATCTCCATTACCAATTCCAGTTCCCATCGTAGGTAAATACAAGTAATTACCCGATCCAGGATTTCCTGAAGAGGTATAAGCTCCTCTTAGTTTCAACAGGTTAACTTGATCGATGGTCCAGAAGTCTTCTTTTGCAATATTCCAAGCAGCAGAAACCGATGGAAAAAATGCCCATCTAATATCTGAGGGGAATTTTGAATGAGCATCGTAACGTCCATTAAATTCGATAAAATATTTCTCAGCATAATTATATGCCAGTCTTCCAAAGACCCCCTGAGTAGCCCAGTGGCTTAAAGCATCAGAAACTGAAGGATTTTCGTTATAGGTTGTACTTATTGTTGGTACCGAATTGGTATATAGGTCTCTCCCTGTTCCGCTTAATTGGGTATATCGGTTATACTCTTCCTGATAGCCAACCAATGCGGTCATCGTATGTTCCTTAATTTGTTTTTCATAGTCTGCGACCAAGTCAAGCGTATGATAATTTTGCAAATCCATCGTTCGGATTACGCTACTCTGCGTTACTGACCTTGCTGAGTTACGAGAGCTTCCATCCGGATTTGTAACCGTAATTACAAAGCTATTGCGGTTAAAATGCCTTGTGAAATTCCTCCAGGTATAATTTCCTTTTAAATTGAAACCTTTAAATGGTTTTATTGTAAACCCACCGGTCATGGTCATTTCATTTCTGTCATTGATTTGGTTGCCACCGTCGCCACGCAATGATGGACCACTACTTAAAAACGAAGGACTGCCACTGGGGTTTATATCGGCCCAGTTAGGAAGTGTTGCTGCTGCATTTTGCCAGATATCAGCATAATCAGGTCCACGACCTCTGTAATTTACAGCGACTTCATCTGTTTTCAAATAATTCATGCTCAACCGAAGGCTAAGCCAATCTGTTGCATCTGTATTTACTTTTAAAAGAGCTGTATATCTGTTTTTTTGATCATCTGCGCCTCTAATAATTCCGTTCGACTCATTGTACCCAAGTCCCACATAATACCCGGTATTCTTAGTTCCTCCTGAAAAGTTGACGTTATGCTGTTGGCTGGGGATTTGGCTTTTAAACATGATATCAAACCAATCACTGTTGGCGAACATATCCCAGTGTGCTCCCCATTGACCATTTGGCAACTCAATATTGTTGTAATCAATTTTTCCGGAGGCGTAATCTCTCATTAATTGAATCGTCTCTTCTTTATAGATGGGATTCTGCAATGAATTTCGATACTGCTCATTAACTTTTTCAGCCCATTCATATGAATTGGCCCAATGTGGCATTCCAATAGGAGTTCCGATGTTGTAGCTCCCACTGTAATTAACGCGTATTTGATTACCTTTTTGCCCACCTTTAGTCGTAATAAGGATAACGCCTGACGGAGCTCTGGAACCGTAAATTGCAGATGCCGCTGCATCTTTCAAAACAGAAATCGATTCGACATCATTTGGATTTACATCGATAAGTCTACGCTCAACTCCATCAACCAAAACAAGTGGCCCTCCCTTCTGATTGAATCCAGTAAATCCACGAATATTTATATTTGGCGCAGAAGCAGGCCCCCCGTTAGTTGGCTCAATATAAAGCCCTGCAACTGTATTCTGTATTGCTTCTGAAATATTATTAACAGGCCTGTTCGCTAACAGCTCACCGCTTACTTGTTCAACCGCTGCAGTAAGATGCGATTTCTTTTGAGTACCGTATCCAACCGCCACTACTTCTTCAATACCAATGGCATCTTCCTCCATCAATACGTTGATCGTTGATTGATTGCCAACAGCAATCTCTTGTGTTTTCATCCCCACAAACGAGAAAATCAAGGTGGCATCATTTAGTACATTGGAGAGTGCGTAGTTTCCATCGGAGTTAGTAACAACACCTATGGCTGTTCCTTTTACCACAACGGTAACTCCAGGGAGTGGTTGCCCCGAAGAATCGGTTACCTTACCAGCTATAGTCTTCTGCTGGACCATTTTGTTTTCAGAACTGGATAAGACAATTTGGCGACCATCAATTTTATACGACACATTCGTCCCTTCAAATAAGGATTTCAGCAACTGATCAATTCTAGCCTCCTCAACCTGGATATTGACCTCCCGCTTAACATCGACGACACTGCGGCTATATAAAAAATAATAGTCAGACTGATCTTCAATGGATTGCAAAGCCTTTTCCACCGTGGCCTTCGTCAGATTGATCGAGATATTGGCTCTTTGCGCATAGCTATTTGTCGCAATAACCTGAACAACTGCCACTAGAATAAATAAGCACGTAATCTTCATGTACATAAGCATTTTCCGAATCCGGGGATATAACATTCCACGAATCGGCAGATTCAACTTTTTTTTCATAAATTTGAATTGTTTTATTTGTTAATAAATCAATATGGCCTGCCGCGAATGTGCAAGATTCCGGCAGGCTTTTTTATTTCATCATAAGCTCTATTTTTTGTCGAAATTGATTATCTGAATGGACTGATTTAACACGATATTGGATGGGTAGTGCATGTGCAATTAGTTGAAGGCATTGCTCCAGCTTTTCATTTTCCAGGGTGCAGGTTAGCTCATATGCTTTCAGTTTCGAGCTGTTAATGGAGATATCGACATTGTACCAGCGACTCAGCTTTTTAACCGCAAGATCCAATCGCTCGTTGTGGATGACTAATTTACCATCGACCCACGCTGCTGCATTTTCCGGATTTACTTGCTGTTTCAACAATTGTTTGCTGCCCGCGTCAAACTGGATTTGCTGTCCGGGATCAAGTTCAATCTTTCCTGCCCTTCCGCTCAAATGGATTTTTCCCTCCAACAAAGTGGCCTCAAAATATTGATCGGCAGCATAGGCGTATAAATTAAACTGTGTTCCGGTAACGATCGTTTTCATAATAGGGTTATCCACCACAAAGGGTTTCTGAGAATTGGTGGTCACATCAAAAAAGGCCTCGCCATCAACAAACACTTCTCGCTTGTTTCCAGAAAAAGACTCCGGGTATTTGAATAGGGTACCGTCGTTTAGCCAGACCTTTGTCCCGTCAGGTAAAGTCAGCATCGTTCGGGTACCCGGCTTGGTGTAGACCTCGCGCATGGCAGGTGCATCGGCAAGCCTGGAAAAGTTCCGGTCAGGGTTGAAATAGAAGTAAGCTGTTAAAAGAAGTATAGGCAAAATTAATATGGCAGCTATTCGTGAAAACTGCTGAACGAGACGATGCGATAAAGTCTTGGCTTGAATATTTTGAGCTTTCCCTTGTACGGTTTGTGTTTTGATTCGGTAATGCAGTCGATCTAATAAAAGCTCAAAGTTTGGCTTTTCCCCTTTCAGTCTGATTTGCGAATGAGTCCAAATTTCACCCAGCAACAAGCGAACCTCTTCCTCATTCTCTGGATTTTTCATCCAATTCCTGATCTCCTCCGATTGCTGATCAGTTGTTTTTCCTTCCAGGTATTCTTTAAGATCAGAGTAATTGACATTCATTGCATAATTCTTTAAACAACTATACTACGAAACCAAATGCCAATTACCCCTATTCGAACAAGAAAAAAAATCAATATAAGGTGATAAAATAAAAAAGAAGCCCCAAAATGCCATTTTTGCTAAGCTGCTCTTTCAAGGTTTTCAATGCAGCGGTCATTTGATTTTCAACCGTTTTTATCGAGATATTTAACCGAATGGCTATTTCCTTGTTCGAGTAGCCTTGCACCCTGCTGAGCTTGAAAATTTCTTTTCGCTTCTCAGGAAGTCCTTCAATAATCTGGTTGGCGATAGCATTGATCTCATTAAATTCGATACTATAGTTCGTTTCGTTCGATGCCTGCTTCATTTCAGCTCCAACCACATTCATCCTCTGTTTTTCCGATTTTTCTTTGCGAAGCCAGGAAATTGTTTCGGAATAAGCAATTGAAAAAAGAAACGATTTAATGGATCGAAATTCATCCAGCTGAGCGCGTTTTTCCCAGATCTTCATAAAAACCAACTGCGCAATTTCTTCAGCGATATAGGGCTCTTTCGTAATACTTAGTGCAAAACCATATAGACTTTCAGCATATTTCTTAAATAAGGCATCAAAGGCCGAAAAATCATCATTTTTCAAACGTTCAACATAGTCCTTATCTTTATTTACAGTCATCAGGTCAGTTTATCGATTCAAAACAAAAGTAGAAAATTTTATATGCATCCTCCTAAATCGAAAAAATTACTGCCAGTTTCATCTAAACAAAAGGCCCCAACAGAAAAGTTGAGGCCTTGTTCGCTTTTTATAATCTCAGGCTAAAAATCCATAAAATCCCACTGTCCGCGGAACGGACGAGTTCGCATGAGGTTGGCAAATGAGTCGTCCTTAAATTCTTCCTTCTTTGGATCCCACTTCAAGGGACGCTGAAGTTCGTAAGCAATATTAGCCAAATTACACATGGAGGCCGTTCGGTGGCCAGTCTCCACGTCCGAGATCGGCTTTTCACGCGTCCGCATGGCTTGCACCCAGTCCTGATAGTGGTTATCGCTGTAGTACACCCGCTGGTCCGTTTCCTTTAATTCTTGTGTCGCCAGATTTTTATCGGGGAAAGTGCGCAGGAACGAACGGCTGATCTCCACTTTTCCTTCGGTACCAATAAACTGAACCGCATTAAAATCACCCCAATCCACATGGTTAACCACCACGCCATTATCGTAAACCATTTTTAAGCCACGTTTAGCCGGGTTTTCAGGCGGAATAAATTCAACAGGACCTGATTCATCCATGCCCATGGCCCACTGGGCAATATCAAACATGTGTGCCCCCCAGTCGGTGATCATCCCACCGCCAAAGTTGCGGTAATTGCGCCAGTTGGGATACACATCCACCTCAACGGGTGGTGCCAGCTCGGCATGGAAATCGCGATACAGCGACGGCCCTACCCACAAGTCCCAGCTTAAGGCTTCCGGTGCTTTCTGGCTTGGCAAATTGCATTGAGTAACCGGATTCCCTATACTGACATTAATCTCTTTAATGTCGCCGATATAGCCATTTCTCACCAGCTCTACAGCATGACGAAAGTTTCGCCATGAGCGCTGCATGTTTCCGGTTTGAAAAACCCGCTTGTACTTTCGGGTAGCATCAACCATAGCCCGCCCTTCAGCAACCGTCAAAGCCATAGGCTTTTCGCAATAGATATCCTTCCCGGCTTTAGCGGCATCAACTGCTATTTGGGCATGCCAATGGTCGGGTGTTGCAATCACCACTGCATCAACATCCGGATTGGCTAGCAAATCACGATACATTTCAGAGGTCTGGAGCTTGACACTGGTGTAGCCATTTTTCTTCTGAGCCTTCTCTGCCTGCGCTACAAATCGGTCAAGCTTAGTTTTATATACATCACAAGCCGCAACAGGCACCAAATCCTTACAATTATCGGTGAAGTATTTAAGCAGAATTCCGCCTTGTTTGCCGGTTCCGATGAAGCCCAGGTTGATTCGGTCATTGGCAGCAACAAAACCTTTCCCACCCATTACATGGCGGGGAATGATGGTAACTGCAGCAGCTCCAAGGGCCGCCTTTCCAAGAAAATTTCTTCGGTTTAATTTTTGATCCATTTGTTTTGGTTTAAAACGTATTAGGTTACGCTTAAAGATAAATAAATTTCAACCCGGATCAACAGCTAAACGAAATCCTGCAGCTAATTGCATCGGCAAAAAACAAGAAAACTCTCCTTATACCAGGAAAGCTTTCTTCAAAAATGTAAAAAAACCAATCAACGCTAAAAAGCATAAACATCGCCGCCACTTGACTCATTGATGTCTTTGTGCGCGGGATTTCCTTTGTAGCGAATGTCACCTCCGCTGCTGGCATTCGCTTTGAGTACTTTGGTCGCATGCACCGTTGCATCTGAACCGCTGGACACACTCACCTGGCAATTTTCGGCTACCAGGTGCGCGCAGGAGATATCGGCACCACTGGATGAGGACGCTTCAAAATTAATAACACGACCACTTAACTCGGCATCCGATCCAGTACTGGTATCGAGCCAGACAGTTTTAGCGTTCAAATCTCCTATTTCCAGGTCAGCACCTGCACTTACCGTGATCTCCAGCTCGTCCAAATGAAAGGCATTTTCGGCTTCAACATCAGCTCCAGCAGAAACATCCAGCCTGGTCAAATCGTCAAAGGTGACAAACACCGTGCGTGCCTCGTTCCTGATCCAGCTGAGTTTCTTTTTCATATAGATGCGTAAAATACCATCCTCGACTTCCGTAATGACATCATCAATAATCGAGACATCCGCTTCAACCGTAACAGCTTCTGAATCTCCCTGACTCATATAAAGATCAATCCCACTACTGACGGAAATCCCATGAAAACTAGCTGTCATTCGAGTTTGTTTTCCAGACTTTTCGCTGATAGCATAGCTTGGCAAAACAACTAACAAACCGAACAATACCAAAACTACCAAATGACCATACTTTTTCATTGTTTCTGTTTTTATGTGTTCCGCTTATTTCTTGATAATATTCCCTCCGGAAGAGGTGCTGATATCCACTGTTGAAGGGGAGCCGGAATAGTAAATATGCCCACCGCTGGACGCTTCTCCTTCTAAATCATCAATCACCTCAATATAGACATGAGCTCCGCTGGATACGTCAGCCACACAATTCTTAGCAACCATATCCTCAGCATTCAACTGTGCTCCCGACGAAGCAGCCAGATTTGCATCGCGGGTTTTTCCCCGAAGCCGGATTTCAGCGCCGGCTGAAGCCTTTGCTTCCAGGTTTTGCGTATTTAGCTGAAGGTTTTGCTGACTACCGGCACTTGCTTTTGTCGCCAGGTTTTTAACTCGCAGCATGCCAGCTGTACTTACCTGCGCTCCGGCAGTGGAGTGAAGCTTTTCCAATTCCGTAAATTCAACCGTAATGAGCAGTTGCCGCGACTTCTTTATGCGCCCCTCTGTAAAAACATTCAGTTCACCACGCTTTCGTTCAGTACGAATTACCTCATGCAGATTTTCATCAGCTTCAACGGTTACCAAATTCCTTTCGGATTGAACAAGGACGA
Organism: Sunxiuqinia sp. sy24; assembly: GCF_052677165.1. Lineage (NCBI taxonomy): Bacteria > Pseudomonadati > Bacteroidota > Bacteroidia > Marinilabiliales > Prolixibacteraceae > Sunxiuqinia > Sunxiuqinia sp. sy24. Next base: position 8,823 of record NZ_JBQYLH010000001.1, on the reverse strand, counting down.
CTTTCAGTCCGGTTGACACCTTTATTTTATCAAAATCACCAATTTCACGGTATTCGGTGGTGACATTGCCATTGCCTTTAATTGATGGCCCTAAGAAGAAACAGGAGGGCAAAAAGATAACTATTGCCAAGATGCTTGAAAGAAGAAGTTGCTTTTTCATAAATGCGGACTTTATAAATGGACGTAACGATTTTGCTTTCGTTACACAAGTTAAGAAAGCTTAACCGCATGACCTCTCAAAATTTCGCTAAAGTCCGGCATTTTATCGGTAAGCCGAACGAAAATAGTTGACGAAAGCCAGCCTCTTAACAAGTCGATGCTCATTTGGCAACAAACAAGTCGCTCAATCGGAATAAAAAATTCTTTTAATAAGCTATCATCCAGACAAACAATGAAGAGTTAATTGATTAAAACAGATCGCCGATAATTTTCAAGCCATCCAAGGTTAGGTTTTCTTCAATATGGGTGATCCTGGAAACCAAACCTGCAAATATTCCAGACAAGCCACCAGTCGCAACGACATGAAGTTTCTCCTGTAATTCCAGTTCTGTTTGTTCGATCATCCGGTCCACCAGCCCCGAATAGCCAATCACAACACCGGACTGAATGGCATGCACCGTATTTCTCCCCAAGACAGAGGGCGGCTTAGCCAGCTGAACGTAGGGCAATTGAGCCGTATCGCCCGCCAATGAGCGAACAGCAGTTCCAAGTCCCGGCGCAATGGCCACGCCAAGAATCTCGCCAGTCCCCGAAAGGGTTAAAAATGTCAGTGCAGTACCAAAATCAACCACCATACAGGGTTTTTCAAATTTAGTATAAGCTGCCGTAGCATTGGCAACCAGGTCGGTTCCAATTTGGTAGGGATTTAATATCTTAATGGGTAGCCGGCTATACATGTCCGGTCCGACCAATAACACCTGCAGCCCTAGAAATCGGTCAATCAATTCCTTAAAATCATCGTTAAGAGAAGGTACCACACTACTCAAGACAACCTTCATTATGCTAGACTGACAAACCTTTACACTTTCAAACAACGAACGAAAGATCACTTCATACTCATCTGCCGTTTTTTGCTTATCCTTGCGAATACGCCAAACATTCTTCCATGTCCCTTCCTGGTTTATCCCAAAAACAATATTCGTGTTTCCAATGTCAATAATTAACTGCATAACTGTAGTTCTACACTCCAATAAACTAAGAATGACAGGACAATCAACCAAAACCACCTGTTAATCAACAGCTGATTTTTAATACTTTTATTGTCATTTCTTCCGTTACCAAGTTGTTGTATTTAATTTTTTACTAATTTTAACAAAATTAATAGCACAAATATTCTACACAAGAGCAGAATTAACTTATTATTCTTTAACCATGCAAAATAATAAAAGTCCGTTAGTTTTTGTTGTTGAGGACAATCCGGTATACAGCAAACTTGTTGTAAGTTATTTAAAAACCAATAAGTTTACGAACACCGAGGCATTTTCATCAGGTGAAGAAGTTTTGAAAGCCATGGAACGCCAACCCAAAATTGTGATTCAGGACTATTTGCTGGACGGCATGAATGGTATTGAAGTATTGAAAAAAGCCAAAACCATCGCTCCTGATGTAGAATTTATCTTTTTATCCGGACAAGACAGCATTGACATTGCCATCAACACCATGAAATACGGTGCTTATGATTACATCGTCAAAGACCAGATGGCTCTGAAAAAAATGGTTAATAAGATGAACAAGATCCTTTCTGTTTCGCAGTTGGAACGAAGCAATAAGCGCTATAAGAAAGGAGTCATTTTATTTTTCATCTTTTTATCACTCTTTATCATTGCTGTTATCACTCTGGCCATCTTATATCCACAAACTTTTGGATTCTAAGCAGACCCTTTTCTACACAAATGATTTAAAGTCAGAAACGGCAGCCAGTAAGGCAGCTTAACTTCAACGCAATAAGCGCTCATCGTGAAAACAGAAGCCTCATTGCAATAAAGTTACGGCTGCTGCCAAACAGAATAAGACTTTCACGCTCGGATATGCCATAGTTTTTCTATTTTTGCAGCATGAATTATTACGCTTACGTCCTATATAATCAGGAGCACCATCGGTTTTACTATGGATTTTGCATGGATCTCAAAAAAACAGAGCAAGCTCACAACGAAGGAAAAATTGATTTGACGAAAAATTATTCCAATTGGCTGATTCTCTACAATGAAGGATTTGCCAGCAAACAGGAAGCTATTCGAAGAAGTCGCTTTTTCCGCAGTGTCCCCGGACAGCGCTACCTGAAAAACATTTTAAAATATTAGATTTCAACAACGGTTCGTTAATAACCTGTTAGCCAAAGGACAATAAGCAGCAATGCTTTTTTGTATTTTTGAACGTTAAATAAGTAAACCCCAAGAAGTCATGAAAAAAATAATGGTTGCAGTTTTAGCCCTTGGAATGGTCTCCTCCGGCTGTAAAGTTTTCCAAAAAGTACAAAAGGACGATGCTCCTGCGCCAGAAACCGTGCAGGACAACGCAAAGGTATTTTCTGTGCCAAAAGCCAAAACAGAAATCAGGGAAGAGCCTACTTCGGACCGTATGTTCGAGGAAGAAGTGGAGAAACCTGTTCGCATACAATCCGAGAACTTTTCTTTTGACCAAAAAGAAGACCAGGTCAAAAATGAAAACAAAAGTTTCTTTGTTATCATCGGTAGCTTTAGCAGCAACGCCAATGCCAACCGGTACAAACAAGAACTTATTCCACAGGGATTCAGCCCGATTGTGCTGCATAGTGAAACCGGTTACTACCGTGTTTGTGTCAACTCATTTATTGATGAGGCCGAAGCCCGCAAACGTGTTTACCAAATTCGCAATGAATTTCCACAGTATGCCGACACGTGGTTGCTGATTAAGAAATAAGTCCGATTTCGGAACCTCATAGTAGGGTTAATAGCTGAACTGTATCGTTCCCATCAACGGGTCGAGCCAACAGCTGTTAACCCTAATTTTTTTTGAATCTAGCGGGCATATTTAGTAACGCCTTATTGGGTAAGAATAATACTTCGGAGTCGACTAAAAATCGACCGTTGATGGTACTTGCAAGAGTTTTTCGGCTGCTCTTTCCAAGGTGTCGTTCTCTTTAGCAAAACAGATCCGAATAAATTTCGATCTATTTTTTTCGTGACAGAAGGCAGATACCGGAACCGTTACAATACCAAAGTCACGCGCTAAACGCTCTGCAAAATCGATATCTGGCTCTTCAGAAATCTTAGAGTAGTCCAACAATTGAAAATACCCCCCTTGGGCTGGAATCACTTCATACAGGCTTCCCTCAAGCAGCCTGTTGAAGTAGTTTCGTTTTCCTTGGTACAGTTCTGAGATCTCTTCAAAAGAATGATTTTTTGGCAGATATTCAGCCAAAGCATATTGCAGCGGAGAATTCACATGATAAATCTGAATCTGCTGCATTTTGCGGAATTCGCGCATCAGTCTTTCAGGCGCCAGGCAATACGAAATCCCCCAGCCATTGATATTATACAAAGGGCCAAAGGAGGAAATGACAAAGCTTCGCTCAATCAGCTTTTCGTAACGGGCAACACTTTGGTGGGTTTGATTGTCAAAAATCATGGATTCAAAAATCTCATCACTCAAAATGGTAATATTCGTTCCATTAGTCAGTCGCTGCAACTGGAAGAGATCATTTTCGGATAACACCGAACCCGTTGGGTTATGCGGAGAATTAAGGATGATCATCTTGGTCTTGGCACTCACCATCTTACGCAACTCTTCCCAATCAATCTTAAAGGTCGGCGCTTTCAACCTGACAAAAACAGGCCGCCCCCCATTGAGAATAATCGATGGAGCAAATGATTCAAAAGCCGGCTCAAAAATGATTACTTCATCATCATCCTTCACCACCGCACTAATGGCTGTATGAACCGCCTGGTTAGTCCCTGCAGTAATGGTTATTTCCGTAGTCGGATTATATACCTGTCCGTAGTTGACACGAACAATCTCGCTGATCTCTTTTCTTAGTGGCAAAATTCCTTCGAGCGGAGCATAATTGTTATAACCGTCATTCAGGTATTTAGCAGCCAAATCAATCAGCTTCTGTGGACATTTAAAATCTGTTTTCCCAATGCCCATATCGATCGCACCAGAATCTTCAACCCATTTGTTGATTGAAGAAAACACACTTGAGTTAGTATTGGGTAATTTCGATTGCACCATAACTAAAAAATAAGTTGGCAAAATTAACAAAAGAGCTGATAGTCCACCGAGAGTTCTCCAAAATTAAAAAATTATTCATCACCAACAGCTATGCCAGCACTTCTTTTAAAACAGCTAATGACTTTAAACTTCCGGACAAATCCAAGTGAATCTGATAGTAAATTAAGAGCTGATTCAAGAGCACTGACCGCTCCCGGTTACTCATCGTAATCTGTTCTATCTTACCCAAATCAAACTGAAAAAGTTGCTTAAAATTAGCCGTTGTTTCTGCATTCATAAACTGATTATGCAGTGGCTCTGAGGTCGAAAACATGGCAGTCTCCAGATCGAAAAACAAATTTTGGGGCGTTAATGAAGCTTGCGGAGAAACGCCCAGGAAATAGGTTAAATGAAACAAGAAAGCCAGATGAAAATTGGCAATTCCATCTTTTTTCATGTCCAGCAAGGCGATGGCATGAAACAAAAAATCAAACAAATCTGCATTGGGTTCTTCTTCTTTCAAGCATTTCAATAAGACCTCGGACAAAAAAATGGCCTGGGAGCTTTTCACCATTTCAAAGGGCATGCTCTCAAAGGGCATGCTCAATCGCACATCTTTCAATCGCTGAAGATCACGCCCGGGACGGTAGTAAACTTCCATATCGAGTAAAAACAAAGACTGAAACAGACTCTTGCTAAAGCTTCCTTTCCGCTTTCTCACCCCTTGAATCAGGTAAGACTGGATGCCAAATTTCTCAGTATAAATACACGCAATTATACTAGTTTCAGAATAATTGATGTGATGCAGATAGATGCCCCTAGTTTTTTCCAGCACAGTCAGATGTCTTGATTAGTGAATAAAAAGAATTTTAGTCGTAAAGATTCGCTCTCCGGATTTGTCATTACCAAAGACCACATAAACGCCGGTACTAACCCGGCTTCCATGCAGGTTCTTTCCATCCCAAATGGCCTGTCCGCCAAGCGAAGTGGTCTGAAACACCAGGTTCCCGGTAATATCCGTGATCTTGATATCGGTATCCGTAATTAAACCAGTTATAACAATATCATCCTCATAGTCTTCGCGCACCGGGTTGGGAAAGGCATATACATCGGCATATTCACTTCCTCCTTTAGTAGCTTCGCCCCGGTAGGCAATCAATCCTTCGGGCGTGGCAAAAAACACCTCACCAGATTGATCATTAATGACAATCGACTGAATCGTATTGGATAAAAGCGGACTGTTAGACTCATTGAAACTTTTCAATTCAGTCTGCCCATCTTCGGAAACCAAAAACACGCCAGAGCTTTTCGTCCCCAGCCACTTCCGGTTGGCTCCGTCAACAGCAATAGCCGTAACGGTTTGTCCACGCAGCAAAGGATGATAAATGCCATCATCCAAATCCAATCCGGGCTGTGAAGCATAAAACGGGCTTTGCTCCCAAATAGTTTCCGGATCAAAATATACAGCTACCCCTTGCGATGTTCCTACCCAAACAGCATTATCCTGATCAACAGCAATGGAATACACATCATTCATGCGAAAGAACTCCTCCCGATCGCCATTATTGAAATAAGCTACCAGCTGCAAGTGCTTGCCCGCTGAGCCGTCTGCCTTTCGAACATATAAGTCACGCCCTCGCGGCAAAATAATCCATTGGTCATCATTTGCAGTCAGAACAATTTCGCCTACATCAATACCTCCAAGGCCATCCAGCTCATAAGATTCCCAGTTGCCATCGGAAGTGAACACCGAAAGCGGCTTACCCACCAACGAATTGGTTATCCACAAGTTATTTTTTGAATCAAAAGCCATACCCCCGATGCGCACATAATTGGGGTTAGAATCGCCGGGCAAGGCTGTTTGCAGCGAACTGTTGAACTGGGTGTACCGGTTGACAAACTCGCTCCCCTGAAATTCAACGACGCCACCACCCCACGACCCTAAAAACACATGGTCCGCATTAACCGGATCAACCGCAACCGTCACCAAGTCATGAAAACCCTGCAGCTCCTTATGTGACCATCCATTAAACGCCCGCCAGCTACCATTCCGAAAAAGCTGAACCTGGGGATCATTAAAGACATTATTCCAGGCACCGGTTCGTCCTCCGGTTGTCATCCATAAATCACTTCCATTTCCCGCTAACGAAAAGACCCGATTATCAACCGGTCCCTTTGGGATCGTCAACTCGAAACTGCTCCCCTGTTGGTGCACCAGGCCCGTCCAGGCATCAGCAATCCAAAAGCTGCCTTCCTCATCGCAAGTGGCATCCGTAACCTTCAGATTATCCACAATGCCTCCCGGAAAGGAATAACGACTAAGCTCCCCGGCCAGCAGATAATCTGCCGCATAAACACTCAGTTGTGCCTCGCTAGAGATCAGCAATTGGTTGTGGCAAGCCCGCAGGCTATTGACCTTGCTTACTGAAGGCAGCAAACGTTGCCATTCATTGCCATTGGTCCGATAAAGTTCTTGCTCTGTTCCATCGTCATTCGAATAGCAGGCAATCAGGTCTCCATTGAAAACCTCTAGCTGAGTAAAAAGCTGATCAGCATGTGGAATGGTCTCCAAATGCTCCCATTGATTATAATCCTGTAGATTCGATGAGCTCGCATCGGCTCGAAAAATGCCTGCCCGCGTGGCAGCATACAAGTAAGTCCCATCAAAAGCCATGTCCATCACCACTACCGTCGAGCCATCCGCACCAATGTAATAGGTATCTTTTATTTCTCTTTTTTGAAGGTTGACAGCAACAATTCCAAAGCCACACGACAAATAAGCTGTTGGTCCAACCATCAAGATGTTATAGATATTTTTGTCCCCTTGAATTTGTTTCCGCTTGATATCGGACAGGTTAACGACCTCATGGCCAAAGACCAGGTCGAGGTTACTGTTCTGATATGCCAGCAATACAACGTCAAGCTCTGCGCCATAAGCCATCACACGGGGTTTCACATCGGACAAACCATTGATCTGATTAAATTTACGCAAGCTGTTATCCGCCCGATCATAGGAAAACAAGCCTCCTGTCGTGATACAAAAAATCTGCCCATCGGCCTCAATTACGTGTTGAGCAGAAGTATACGACAAATGATCGATCCATTCGCCAACACCAACCTGTGCCGTTAACGAAAACGACAGAAAAACAAACAACAGCAAGCCATAAATTTGTTTCATATTGATTTATTCAGGTTCTTCAAATAAGCGATCAGCTTCTCAACAGCACGCCCGCGGTGGCTAATTCGATTTTTCTGACCCGCTTCCATCTCAGCAAAGGATTCAGAGAAACCATCAGGTTGGAAAACCGGGTCGTAACCAAAACCTGCTTCGCCCTGCTTTTCTTCCAGAATTTTACCGTCAACAATTCCTTCAAACTGAGTTTCCTCCCCATCGATAACCAACGAGATCACCGTTCGGAAACGGGCCTTCCGGTTTTCTTTTCCATTCAGCTGATCCAGTACCTTGCCCATATTGGCTTCGGCATTTTTGTCTTCCCCGGCATAGCGTGCCGAATAGACACCCGGCTCCCCATTCAGGGCTTCAACTTCAAGTCCGGTATCATCAGCAAAGCAATTAAACCCGAATTTTTCAAAAATAAAAAAGGCTTTCTCAGCGGCATTACCTTCCAGAGTTTCCTGATTTTCGGGCACTTCTTCGTCACAGCCAATATCGGTCAGACTCAACAACTGGATTTTATCGCCTAAAAGTTGTTGCAGCTCGCGAAGTTTATGGGGGTTGTTAGTCGCAAAAACAAGTTTCATATGTCTCTTTTAAATTAGGGCGAAGGCTGAAAAGTATGGGAATCAGCATCCCGGGACAGCCTTGCATTTTATAATTCTTCGTACTTTAATGAAGTCAAATTTACAAAAACCTGCCAATGACCAATGCGCAAATAATCGATATGATGCTCGAGGAGTTGAAATCGGTTGCCACACCACAGCGAAAAGCCAGGTCGGCAAGCATCTTCCCAACAAACATGCGGGTGCTTCAGAAAGTCCCCAAGCTGGAACCCGGAAAGAAAAATAGTTAACGACAAGAGGGGTGCTCATCAAAATGGACACCCCTCTCCTAATTATTACGATGAATAAGCTACACTGCGGCCTCGCCTGGAACAGCTACTTTGGCTGTTTCTACAATACCTACATCACCCATGATGTACGTATCAGGTCCCAGTTTAATGTCTGAGTTCATCAGTTCCTCGAAAGTCACTTCTTTACCAGTATAGGCAGACATACGCCCCATGATGGCGCACATGTTGGTAATGGCTGTTTGCTCGGCCTCATTCACCGGAATATTCTCCCGGATGCAAGTTACCAGGTCAATGTGCTCCTGAACGTAAGGACTGATCATGCGCTCGCCACTTTCTTCCGTAGGATAAGCATACGAGTACAACTCGGTTCCTTTCGCATCCCAAATCTTGTTACGGCAATTGGATGAACCATTGCTTCCCATGACAAACTCTGAAACGTTGTTGGTACAACCGTTTATCTGGCGACACATACTGTGGGTATGCATGCCGTCGTCATAAGTAAAGTCGATACTGAAATTGTCGTACTGATCGCCGGTAACGCGACGCTGGCGCGAGCCGAAACCAACTGCTTTAGTCGGGTGCTTGCCTGCAAACCAGTTGATCA
>NZ_JBQYLH010000019.1:0-113159 GCF_052677165.1 Sunxiuqinia sp. sy24 | reverse complement strand
TCCTCCCCTCGCTTTTCGAAGAGAGGGGCAAAGCCTGCGAAGCTGGCTTGGGGAGAGTTCCCTGCCGATCGTTTAAGAGCAACAAAAACGAGCGGCTAATTGCCCGTCGTTTGCTACGACAACAATACAGCTACCTGTCCATCAGCTAAAAGAAACAAGCAATCACGCCCCCCCCCGCAGCAATTCCAATTCGCAGCAGGATTCCGAAACACATTCGGAAAGACCCAAAACTCCAGTCCGATTACACCAACTCCTCCCCTCGCTTTTCGAAGAGAGGGGCAAAGCCTGCGAAGCTGGCTTGGGGAGAGTTCCCTGACAGCGTCAAAAAGCCCCCCAAATCGCGGATCGAAAACCGCTATAGCTTAAAGTTCCATTACCTTTCGGCTTTAGCCAACGGGACAGGAGAACTGCACCGCCCAAGGCTTTAGCCTCATCAAAAGGGAAACTTACAGCCCCAACTACCGCCTACTCAAAGCCAGCCACAACAGTCAAAACCATCTTTTCTCGATACAAAACGAATAATCATTCATACCATCTCCCTATTTTCTGGGTATCTTCTGCGTTACTTCTGCGTATATTCCGTATATTTATACAGAGAAGATACATTGAATATACGTAGTAGTAACTTTTAATATTCGAGGATGCTATGGCAAAAATAGAAGATGGACTATTGGGATCAATATCAGGAAAACTGGGACCGTTGGTCGTGGTAAAACGAGGAGAGCGTTCGTATGTGCGGGCGGCTCCAACTTATTCGAAAGATTCCTGGTCGGAACGACAGATACAAAACCGGCAACGTTTTAAGGCGGTAAATGCCTTTTGCCGGCAACATCAGCAACAGGTTATTATCCCTATTTGGAATCAGCTGCCTGGAAATTCCAGTGGGTACCATCAATTTCTGAAAGCAAATATAGCTGCCTTTGATAGCCAGGGAGAGCTGGAAGATCCATCCATGCTTCATTTCTCCGAAGGCCCCTTGCCCCTTCCGTTTAAGTTACGTGCAAGCATTCAACAAGATCAACTGGAACTGAGCTGGCTGAATGACTCAAAACTCACAACAACACGACACAGTGATGAGTTATGGTATATGACGAGCTCATCGGAAAACATTAATGGCCCTTTCAAAAGTGATTTGACCCGTGGCATGGAAGGTGGCATGCTTAGCTTATCCGGGACTGAAGCCTGCACAGGACTTTACCTGTTTTTTGCATCATCTGACAGGAAAGCCTTTTCTCCCGACCGTTTTCTGTCTATCTAAGGACATTGGATCGGAAGCGACCGCAGCTCAACCAACAGAATACACCGACAGCAAAGTTCGTGGAGCATAGCGATAAGGTAACGGAATTGAGTCGTGAGTATCTTTTCATCACCTAACAAGATTTAACAACGGACTCGCACGGAGTTACACAAAGAGTAAGGCACAGGCACAGGCTGCCCCATGCTCTGAGCCCCATGCCCTCTGCTCGCCACGAACGCACGAATAATCTATCCTGTGAAGTTGACATCCAGAGCATTTTGCAGGACTGACAACTTTAACCTTGACACTTTAACCTGACAACTGACAACCGATCCACCACTTTTGTTGAATATAATCTTGTATCGCAAGAACAAAACTCTTTTCTTTGCATCGTGAAAGCTAGTTTTGGCTACTTATCAGACAAAAAATAAACGATTCAACGTCGACTATGAACGAATTAGTACTTGCCGGGCTAAGCTTCGGTATCGCCTTCGTGAGCGTATTTTTGGTTCAGCCTTCTGTTGCCCAGGTGGGACTGGCCAAGAACCTCACGGCAGCACCAGAAAAGAACTTCCCGAAGCTTCCTCTCTTGACCATGGGAGGTGTTTCCATGTTCATTGGCATCAACCTGTCGCTAGCACTTTGTAGCAGCGGTAAAGGATTTGGCAGCTTACACCCGCTTATTGCGGCCATGGTAATCCTCTTCTTCTCGGGCTTACTACTGGATACCAACATGACGTTTCGATACATTCGTCAACTGGCTAAATTACTGGCTGCGGCAGTGCTCGTTCTTCATGCCCGCGGCACCCAGGGAATATTGATCCCCGGGCTGCATGCCACACTGGACGCCCTTATACAAATAACTTTTGTAGTTGCCTTTATGTATGTCTTTCACGAACTGGCGCTGTACCGTAAAATGACCATGCTTTTGCTGGCGCTGGTTCATGCCCTGTTTTTTGTATTGATAAAAGGTTTTACCCTCGCAGCCTTTACCGGAATGTTGTTAGCTCTGGCACTCTCGGGCAGTCTGTCCGGCATACTGATCTATAGCCGCTATGCCCGGTATAAGAAGAAACCCTTGCCCTTGATCGGGCACACCGGCATTTTCCTCATCGCCATCATCCTGGCCTACCTGTGGCTCAAGCTGCTGGCGTTCTGGATCAACTAGCACATGAGGAAAAAGGCAGAGAGCATGGGGCATGGGCTAAATACAGACAGAACGAAACTGCCAACTGATTTGAGCAGCAAATCGTGAGTCTCGAGTATTAAAATCGTGTATCTTAGCATCCAGAAAAAAGATTTAACCGCAGTATTGCGCCGAGCGAGACAACTGATAACTGATAACTGATAACTGACAACATCACATAATATGACACAAAAAGTAGCCTTAATTACCGGAATCACCGGACAAGACGGAGCCTATCTGGCCGAATACCTGCTAAAAAAAGGGTATCTCGTTCATGGCATCAAACGACGTTCATCCTTGTTTAATACCGACCGGATCGACCACCTGTATCAGGATCCGCATGTCGAAAACCGCAATTTGGTGCTCCATTACGGAGATATGACCGATAGCATGAACTTAACGCGCATTGTGCAGGAAGTGCAGCCCGATGAGATCTACAATCTGGCAGCCATGAGCCATGTAGCCGTAAGTTTCGAAACGCCCGAATACACCGCCAATGCCGATGGTATCGGGACACTGCGCCTGCTGGAGGCTGTTCGTCTGCTGGGGCTCACCCAGAAAACACGAATTTATCAAGCCTCAACCAGCGAGCTCTATGGCATGGTTCAGGAAGTTCCGCAAAAGGAAACCACACCGTTTTACCCACGCTCGCCTTACGCGGTAGCCAAGATGTATGCCTATTGGATCACGGTCAACTACCGTGAAGCGTATAAGATGCACGCCAGCAACGGGATCCTGTTTAATCATGAATCGCCTATTCGTGGGGAAACCTTCGTTACCCGCAAAATCACGCGAGCGATCAGCCGCATTGCGCTGGGCATGCAAGACAAGGTGTACCTGGGGAACCTGTCGGCTAAACGCGACTGGGGGCATGCCAAAGATTACATCAAAGCCATGTACCTCATACTGCAACAAGAAAAAGCCGATGACTATGTGATTGCCACCGGCATTACCACCACCATTCGCGACTTTATTAAACTGGCCGTTGCCGAGATTGGGCTGGAAGTTACTTTTCGAGGTGAAGGAGAAGCAGAAAAGGGATACCTCACGGCCATTGATGAAGCTGTATTCTGTGAAAAAGTAGGCGAACAATACCTGGAAGGTATCAAAGCCCGAATCGCAACAGACATTCAATCGGGCACTGCGCAGGACCTTCATGCTGTTGTGGCTGTCGATCCGGCCTATTTCCGTCCAACCGAGGTTGATCTGCTGATTGGCGATCCAACCAAATCCCAAACGGTCTTAGGCTGGAAGCCTGAATATGACCTCAACGGATTGGTACAAGACATGATGCAATCGGATATTAAGCTCATGCAGAAAGATGCTTTGCTGCGCGACGGAGGTTACCGAACGTTAAATTACTTCGAGTAGCAAGGTGAAAATGAGAGGGTGAGACGGTGATAAGATGAGATATTATAAATGAGGTGCTCAATGTCTCAGTGCTCAAATTCTCACAGTCCCAGCGCTCACACTCTCACAGTCCCAGTGCCCAATATCCAATTGCTAAAAAATAAACACGTATGGAGAAACTACAAAAAAACAATACTACGCAAAAAAAGGTATTCGTATCCGGTTGTTACGACCTGCTGCATTCGGGGCATGTCGCATTTTTTAAGGAAGCCTCTCAATTTGGCGATCTCTACGTAGGGATTGGCTCCGATAAAACCATCGAGGACTTAAAAGGACGTCATACCATCAACAGCGAACAAGAGCGCCTATACATGGTAAAGTCGGTCCGCCACGTAACCGATGCCTTCATCAATTCAGGCAACGGAATTATGGACTTCGAACAGGAACTAAAAGACCTGGAGCCCGACTACTTTGTGGTTAACGAAGATGGCTACTCTCCTGCCAAGAAAAAGATGTGTGCCGAATTGGGAATCGAACTCAAGGTACTGGAACGAATTCCGGATGCTGGCTTGCCAGCACGCTCAACAACAGCCATCCGCTCTTCGGATAACTGCACCCTGCCCTACCGAATTGACCTGGCAGGAACGTGGATCGACCAGCCGTATGTTTCGAAATACCATCCCGGCTGGGCCATCACCCTTTCGCTGGAGCCCATCATTGAATACAATGAACGCTGTGGCATGAGCACCTCAACACGTAATGCGGCCAAGAAAATATGGCCCTACACACTCCCGCTTGAAAAGCCCGAACGCCTGGCAGAGATCCTCTTTAAGTTTGAAAATGATCCCGGGTCCGAACTCATATCAGGAGCTCAGGATGCCATTGGAATTTGCATGCCCGGACTGGTCAGACATTACTACGATGCGGCCTACTGGCCCAAACAGTTCGAATCGGTAAACGATGAAGAAATTCTGAACTGGCTCGAAGACCATCTTTATATGGTTCTGTTGTGGCCCCGCCGCAATGGACTCGATTTGTTAAAAGAAACCTACATCAATACCGACAATGTAAAACGATTGGCCACTGCCTCAGAACAAGCCTGGTCAGCCATTATGCAGAAAGATCTACCTGCTTTTGCCAAAGCTTTCCGGGATTCATTTCAGGCTCAGACAAGCATGTTCCCGGCCATGATTAGCGAGGAAATTAATCAGGTGATTGAGAGCTACAAGTCACAGGCTTTGGCTTGGAAACTGGCTGGAGCCGGTGGTGGTGGTTACCTGATTCTATTATCTGAAGAACCCATAAAAGGTGCAATGCGCATTAAAGTCCGCCGGAAAGAAACCGGGATTTAGTCCTTGCCCTCGTTCACCAATATAATCATCCGAATGAATGTATTCAATATGAAAAGAGATAGCAAAATATATGTTGCCGGTCATAAAGGACTCGTGGGTTCTGCCCTCTGGAAAACCCTTCAGAATAAAGGCTACACGAATCTGATTGGACGCTCACTGGAAGAACTGGACTTGATGGACCAGACAGCCGTAGCCCATTTCTTTGAATCGGAAAAGCCCGAATACGTAATTCTGGCAGCTGCGAAAGTGGGAGGCATTGTCGCCAACAACACTTATCGGGGTCAGTTCATCTACGAGAACTTGCAAATACAGAACAACGTTATTCACCAGTCGTATGTGCATAGGGTAAAAAAACTCCTGTTTCTTGGCTCCACGTGCATCTACCCGAAGAACGCGCCACAACCCATGCCCGAAGACTGCCTGTTGAACGATGTACTGGAATACACCAACGAACCCTACGCCATCGCCAAGATTGCCGGACTCAAAATGTGTGAAGCCTACAACATGCAGTATGGGACGAACTTCATTTCGGTTATGCCTACCAACCTGTATGGCCCCAATGACAATTTCAACCTGGAAACATCGCACGTCTTGCCCGCTATGGTTCGGAAAATTCATTTATCCAAGTGCCTGGAAGATCGCAATTGGAATGCCATCCGCGACGACCTGAATAAACGCCCGGTGGAAGGGATGGATGGAACAGCCTCCGATGAAGACATCCTCTATCTGCTGAAAAAGTATGGTATCCATTTGCACCAGTCAAATGCTGAAGAGGAAACACGACTCTTCACGCCTTCAGCAGCTCAACTACAACCCGTATCCCTCGATTTATGGGGAAGCGGCAAACCCATGCGCGAGTTCCTCTGGTCGGAAGATATGGCCGACGCCTGTGTGTTCTTGTTGGAAAACCGGGACTTTGAAGATATCAAAGCAACAAGTGGCGACGAGGTACGAAACACCCACATCAACATCGGCACCGGAAAAGAGATATCCATCAGCCAGCTGGCGGAAACCATCCAAAAGACAATCGGTTTTCAGGGAAATATTGACTTTGACCGCACCAAACCCGACGGAACCCTTCGCAAGCTAACCGATCCTTCCAAACTGCACAGCTTGGGATGGAAGCATAAAATAGAACTGGAAGAAGGCGTTCGCCTGATGTATCAACATTATTTGGAGTAGCAGGACAAAGGACAAAGGGCAAAGGGCAGGGAGCATAGGGCGAAGGGCATAGCGCTAAAATAACAAGCGCACTCAACCTACAACCGATAAGTCCCCCACTTCGCCAACAGGCGAAAAGAACGGCCTACGAGGGTTTTGAAATAGTAAACCAGGGAAGGAATCCGCGCGGGTACGAACGTACGAGCTTATGAACGTACGAACGCGCGAATCGATGACCAGCAAGACCTGCTTCCCCCACTTCGCCGACAGGCGAAAAGCGCGTTGGGCGAAAATTTGGCCCGGGCCAGCGGGAGCATTGCGGGCGGAAGGATGAAATTTTCTAGATTTTTCTTTGTTTCGTTTCTTTTCATCGGAAAAGAAATGAAAAGTACCGCTGGGATAACGCATTGACCAACAAAACAACCACCTCCCTTTCGTGTTGAGCAAAAATACGAGGCCACGAATGTACGAAGGTACGAATCGATGACCAGCAAGACCTGCTTCCCCCACTTCGCCGACAGGCGAAAAGAACGGCCTACGAGGGTTTTGAAATAGAAAACCAGGAAAGGAATCTGCGCGGGCACGCGCTAAGAAAACCCTGTTTGACGACCAGCGGGAGGAGTTGGTTTTCGGGGAGTGACTGATCCGTCGTTTTCGTTCAAAAGCATTGTCAGCCTTGATTCTTTTGGTTCCTTTTCTCATCTAAGGAGAAAAGGGACTGGCATCAGGGCAAAGCCCAAGCATCAACAATGAAAGCTTATGGTAAAACTATTCAATACGAATCGGCGGCAAGGAAACCGCCGCGCCCTGCAAAATAAATTCAGACCGAAGAGCTCCAAACGTGAATCTATTAAGCAAAAACAATCGTATCATCAGCATAACATCTGTTCATTTGTTTTTAGAACATCTATTTTTCGTGTGCTCCTTCGCCTTTTATTCAGGCGTCCCGGCAGACCAAAATGGGAAAATTTATTCAAAATAAATTAGAACCACATGAAAAATCAATCATCGGGAACATGTAACTTCTGCCAACATCATCTTCGTCACCTTGTTACTGATCTAGGCATGCAACCGCTTTGCGAGGATAAAATCCGACAACAAGACCTCTACAAGATGGAGCCTCACTTCCCGCTCAAAGTCTATGTTTGTGAAAAGTGTTTTTTAGTGCAGGCTCCCCCGGTCGTCTCCCCGGAGATCATCTATCGGGACTACGCCTACTATTCCTCCTACTCGGACACTTGGCTTGCCCACGCAAAAAAATACGTTGATTACGCAATCAAACGATTTGAGATCAATACGGATAAGCTGGTTGCTGAAATCGCCAGCAATGATGGTTACCTGCTTCAATACTTTGCAAGCAAAGGAATTCCGGTTTTAGGAATTGACCCATCCTACGAAATCGCCCAATACGCAGAGAGAGAAAAGGGCATAAAAACGGAAATTAAATTTTTTGGCTATCAAACGGCGCAGTACTTGGTTGAGACTTACGGACAGGCCGACCTGCTCATTGGCAATAACATCCTGGCTCACGTCCCCGATATCAATGACTTTGTTAGGGGAATGAAACATTTCCTGAAAGAAGGCGGGGCAATCACCATGGAATTCCCGCACCTTGAACGGCTTATTGCCGACAATCAGTTTGACACGATTTACCATGAACATTTTTCCTATTTCTCGTTCACAACGGTAAAAAATATTTTCGACCGTTACAATCTGTCCCTTTTCGATGTGCAAAAACTTAAAACACATGGCGGCTCAATCAGAATTCACGCCTGCCACAAGGGAGACAAATCCAGACCCATCTGTAAAACGGTACATGAACTCTTAAAGCATGAACACGAAATAGGCATGGACAGCCTGACTTATTACAATCAGTTCAATGAAAAAGTAAAAGAAACCAAGCGTAAAATACTTGAATTCCTGATTGAAGCGAAACGAAAAGGCAAACAAGTAATTGGATACGGCGCTCCAGGAAAAGGAAACACCCTGCTCAATTACTGTGGGGTGAGAACCGATTTCATCGACTATACCGTAGACCGAAATCCCCATAAACAAGGCAATTTTCTACCCGGAAGCCACATCCCCATCAACCACCCCGATAAGATCAAGCGAACAAAACCAGATTATGTATTGATCCTCCCTTGGAATTTGAAAGAAGAGATCATCACCTACAACAGCTACATACGCGAATGGGGAGGAAAGTTTGTCATTCCCATTCCGGAGCTGACAATCATCGACTAACCCGGGTCACTTTGAAAAAAAGAGAACCTCCTTGAGAAAGGCTGGCCCAACAGACAAGTCCCCTCTTCATTCTTCGTTCTTGATTCCGGGCTCTTGACTCTCACAACCCCAGCATGACTCCCCCATATTTTTGCATGCCTAAAGGGAAACCCATATTTTTACATGATGACAAAACCCGTTGTACTTCTTTTGCTCCTGATGATCAGTTGGAATAGCCTATTGGCCCAACGGGAATCGACTAACAATTTTGTTCCCTATTACCCGGGGCTTAAAGACTACAAAAACATTTTAATTGCTCCGGGAGCTCTTGGCCCCAATGCACTGCCCATTCCTGCTATTTTGAATGGCAAAGTAGGTACTGATAACCTGTTTCGCCTCTCCACCGATTACTATTTTCGCGATGGCGGAGGCGACAACGGACACAGCCTGATGCTCAACGTTCGATTTCCGGTGGTGCAAAACTTCATGGCTTTTGAGCTGCAATGGAACCTATTGGAGTATTTCCATACTACCAATGAAGTGCGGGATATTCTTCAACTTTATAAGGATGACCCAGGATGGACAAGCGTCAAGGGAGACATTATTTTAAGCACCTACATCCAATTAATAAAGGAACGCTCGTTTTGGCCAGCCATTCTGCTAGTGAATGCTGTAAAAACCACCAGCGGAAGCATCAACGATGGGCGGGCAACCGACCTGCCTGCTCATTGGCATTATTTCAGTCTGGGCAAGCAGTTATTGAATTACGGCCGGTTTCAGTATCGACTCAATGCCATGGCCGGTTTTTACACGTGGCAGACCAATCAATCAGATCTGGAACAAAATGAAGGCTTCCTCTGGGGGCTGGAAAGTCAATTCAACTACGGCAAACTTGAGCTAGGCGTGGGAGCATCGGGCTACAATGGCTGGAAGTGGTACGGAGAAGACCGCCCCATCCAACTGAAAAGCAGACTAGTCATCAACAATCCGCAGATCAACTATTTTATAGAATACAAAACCGGCCTGCAGGATTATTACTACAGTTCCTTCAACCTGGGCCTTACCTGGCACCCGCTGTCGCCATTCCGTTTAGACGGCCACTAAAGGATACTCCCTTTCACTCACAATTTTTATCTTTGCCAGCATATAATTTAGTCATACCATGAAACTCGCCATAATTGATCTGGGAACGAATACCTGCAACCTGCTGATAGCCGAAATCACCGGAAAAAGCTATACCCTTCTACACCAAGGAAAAGTTGGGGTGAAGCTGGGCAAAGGAGGTATCAACCAAAACACGCTGCCCCCCGAAGCTTTTGATCGGGCAACTGCCGCGCTACACGCACACAAACAGACGATCGCCCGCTATTCGGCCGATAAAACACTGACACTGGCAACCTCAGCGGTACGCGATGCTACCAATCAAGCTGAGTTCACCCAACACCTGCTTATCGAAACCGGCCTTACCCTGGAAACCATCTCCGGGGAACGGGAAGCTCAGCTGATATTCGAAGGTGTCCAACTGGCCTTAGGCAAGCTTCCCGACCACAGCCTTATCATGGATATTGGTGGCGGAAGCAACGAATTTATCGAACCCCGGAATGATAAAATTTTCTGGAAGGCAAGTTTTCCGCTGGGCATGGCCCGTGTGTTAGAGCAACTCCCCATTTCAGACCCTATCAAGCCCGATGAGTTGGAAGCCGTGGAAAGCTGGTTTCAGAATGGCTTGGAAGAACTTTGGGAGCAGCTGGATGCCAAGCCAGTGAATCAGCTCATAGGATGCTCAGGCGCCTTCGACACCTTGGCTGACTTACT
The DNA here is from genome assembly GCF_052677165.1 of Sunxiuqinia sp. sy24. NCBI lineage: Bacteria > Pseudomonadati > Bacteroidota > Bacteroidia > Marinilabiliales > Prolixibacteraceae > Sunxiuqinia > Sunxiuqinia sp. sy24. The sequence continues at coordinate 102,838 of NZ_JBQYLH010000019.1, read as the reverse complement.
GGATGAAACACCTCCCGGCGTAAAAACCCGTCAACAACAAGTCATTCCTCTTCATGATTTTAACCGGATAGCCGACCAGGTCATCTATTCAACCAAAGCACAGCGCGATCAAATGATTGGGATGGAACCGCTGCGCGTGGAAATGATTGTGCCGGCACTCATCCTTATTCGACTGAGCATTCAGCGGCTGGGCATACGCGAAATCCTCCAAACCGATTATGCACTTCGCGAGGGCGTTTTGTTCGAATGGATTAATGATTAATTTTGAAAGAACTAAAATAAAAAGCACACCCATGTCAAAAATATTAGTAATCGACGATGAGCGCAGTATCAGAAATACGCTGAAGGATATTCTGGAGTTTGAAAAATACCAGGTCGACCTGGCTGAAGATGGTCAAAAAGGAATTGATCTGATCCGGAAGAATGAATACGATATTGTTTTGTGCGACATCAAAATGCCGGGCATGGATGGCATTGAAGTCCTTGAAAAGATCCAAATACTGGCACCCGATGTACCCGTGGTGATGATCTCAGGCCATGGAAATATCGATACCGCGGTAGAATCGATCAAAAAAGGAGCGTTTGACTACATTGAAAAACCGCTCGACCTCAATCGCCTGCTAATCACCATCCGCAATGCCATGGACAAATCGAACCTGATTACCGAAACCAAGGTGTTGAAAAAAAGAGTCAACAAGAAATATGAAATTGTCGGGCAATCCAAAGCCATGACGAGAATCATTGAGATGGCCGATAAGGTGGCCACAACTGATGCCCGCGTGCTCATTACCGGAGCCAACGGAACGGGCAAAGAGCTGGTAGCCCGTAGACTACATGACCAAAGCAATCGTTCTTCCGGCCCGTTCATCGAGGTCAACTGTGCCGCTATTCCTTCAGAATTGATTGAAAGTGAGCTCTTCGGACATGAAAAAGGAGCCTTTACTTCGGCCGTTAAACAACGCAAAGGAAAGTTTGAGCAAGCATCGGGTGGAACACTCTTTTTAGACGAGATTGGCGACATGAGCCTCTCTGCCCAGGCCAAGGTGTTACGTGCCTTGCAAGAAAACGTCATCACCCGTGTGGGAGGTGATAAACCCATAAGAGTAGATGTGCGTGTGGTGGCGGCAACCAACAAAAACCTGAGCGAAGAGATTGACAATAACAACTTTCGCGAAGACTTGTACCACCGACTGAGCGTGATTCTGATTCAAGTACCAACACTGAACGAACGGGACGAAGATATTCCGGAACTCGCCAACCACTTTATCAAACAAATTTGCGGCGAATATGGTATGCCCGAAAAAACCATTACCGATGAGGCCCTGGTTAAATTACAACAAATTAATTGGACCGGTAATATTCGTGAATTTCGAAATGTCATTGAACGTCTGATCATTTTGGGCAATAACCCCATTACTGACAGTGATGTTGAAACCTTTGCGGCTCCCTTCAAATAGCTACACCTTAAACACAAATAGAGTGGATGCAAATCATCTCTGGAAGACTTGAAAAAACCGGCACCCGGGTCTGAAAATCACGACAACAATCACTCGGTAGTGATTTCCATTTTCTGGCTTGTAGAAAAAAGTCTGGATCACGTGTTTGCCTTGTGGCTAAAAGGGCATTCAAACATGGAAAGAAACTCCATTTCGGGAGGGAACATGCCCTCCGTCGGGTTTGCCTTTTTTAAAAGCCATACAACATGTTTTTCAGGAATGATCAAACTTCTTCTACCATTTATTGTTATAACAGAACGAAAGATTACCGACCGTAGAAAGACATAGGAGAAATTAAGGAGACCCTCTGAAACCGGAATGTTTTTGTTGTTGTCATGGCGTATTTAAACACTTCACCCCGTGGTTTATTGTTTCCCGGGGAACGGACCGAATTTCAAGGGTTTCCTTTTTTCTTTAAGCATGCTCGCCTCCCATTTATTACGTTCAAAAAACAACATGACATTCACTGCCTCTCAACTGTTAGGCCAATCGCTTTGCACTTTGAAATAGTCAACGGCAAGCAATCAATCCCCAAAATCAGATAGCCCTCCATGCTGTCGTAAGTTCGTTTTATCCCGAGCAAAAAAAAGCCCCATAACGAGCTAAATAATTGCCGAATGACAGTCCCTCTCCTGAGTTTTACCCCCCACCCTCAGATCAGTCAATCGCAATAAGCCTTCGCTTATCGAATAATTGCAAAGAAATACCGTTATATTTGAACGCTAAAAATATAAAAACACGCAAACTATGAAACGTGTCGCCATATTTCCCGGTTCGTTTGATCCGTTTACAATTGGACATGAAAGTATTGTAAGAAGGGCCTTGCCTATGTTTGATAAAATCATCATCATGATTGGTTATAACACCAACAAGCAATCCTTCTTTCCCATTGAAAAACGGATGAAATGGATCAACCAGATTTTTGACGATGAAGCCAAGGTAGAGGTACAAACCCATGAAGGACTGACTGTTGACTTTTGCAAAAAGGTAAACGCCAACTACATCCTCAGGGGCTTGCGCACGTCGGCTGACTTTGAGTACGAGCGTGCTATTGCACAGGTCAACAAAAAAATGCATCCGCAAATTGAAACAGTTTTTCTATTGACCAAACCCGAGCATACGCCGGTTAACTCCTCCATTGTACGCGACATTATTTTGCATGGTGGCGATGCCAGCATGTTTTTACCCAAAAAGTTAAACATGGATGAATTTAAAAAAGATGAAGCTTAAAAACCTCCTTCTTTTTTTCGTTTTCACCCTTGTCTTTTTCCAGCTTTCGCAGGCACAGCAAACCGTTGTGCTGTCGGGCAAGGCACCGGAATACAGCGGATATCTCATTGACCTATACAGCTACTCAGATCCGATATCCGAAGAGAAGCAATTGCTCACCCGATTGTCGATTGCTTCGGATGGCCGTTTTCAGTCAAGCTTCAACTTGCAGGAAACGACCTTTGTCTTTACCTCGTTTGATGCCTACCGGGCTTCCCTGTATCTGGTTCCGGGCGAACACTACGAATTGATTTTACCTCCGCTAAAGCAGGTGCCGGCCAGCCAAAAACGCAGTCCGTTTTTTGAGGCTGACGAAATTGCCTTCGCCATACAAAACAGCAACGCCCAGGAGCTCAACCGGCAGATTGAACAATTTGAGCTAGCGTACCTGAAGGAAGAAAGCCGCTACTTCAACCAAATCTATCATCAGCAATCGCAAGCCGCTGTTGACTCTTTAGAAAAACATTTGCAACAAGCTTTCCCGCAAACGTCCAATGCCTATTTTGAGCGCTACAAATTTTACCGGATGGCTTTTGCCCAATTTGCGCTGCACCAAGGAAAATCGAGTGAATTCATCCAAAACTATTTCATTGACCAGAAGCCCAATTTAGATATACCACCTTGCGCACAGTTATTTAAACAACTATTTTCCAACCATTTTGATTTTGAAGGAAATAAAATCCGGGGCCATGAATTTAAACGACTGGTGGCTCAAGCAAACTTAACAGGCATTGAAGCTTACCTGATAACCCAAAATGGATGGAACAGCGAACTAAGCCGGCTGGTTATCCTCCAATCTATTAACGATGCTTATTTCCAGGGAAAGTTCTCGCAACGCAGCTTACTTCGACTCCTAACTCAAATTGAGGCAAGTTCGTGGGCTCAAAGCCAAAAAGACATCGCCAGCCGCCTGAAAGCCAAATTAACGTACCTGAAGCAGGGCAGTTTGGCGCCTAATTTTTCGATGACCGATTTCAGCGGGCAGCAGCACCAGTTAAGCGATTTTACCGGGAAGTATGTTTATCTGAATTTCACGCGGGTGGCCAATCCCATTTGCCGTCAACATTTGGATCAGCTGAAAACATTGGCTGCCCCCCTTCAGCAGGAACTACACATTCTGAACCTGATCATGCCCGATGAAGCAAATAAGAAAGCCTTGATCGGCCAACAAAACTGGCCCGGAACCTTTTATGTGATTGATGAACAGACGGCAGACAAATACCGTATCTCGGGTTTCCCAATTGCCTACCTGGTAGATCGAAGCGGACGCCTGGCTCTATCGCCAGCCCCCAACCCACTCGATGGTTTCGAGCAGCATTTTCTCAAGCTATTGAAGCAAAAAAAACTAAACGAGCTTCGCAATCAATCCAAGTAAGACGCAAGCAAATCCTTTAAGTTTCCATAAGTGTCACGGCAAATCGCTGGAAGGTCAGTCTTTGAAACCCAACGCACCTCCTGAATTTGCTCTTCCACTTGTGGTACCAAACGTTCAGAGCCTGTATAATCCATCTTAAACCAATGTGTTTCCTTCAATACCCAATTATTCTCCGTTGGAAGATAAGGTGATCGATACAGATGAAACGTTGAAGACAGCTTCTTATCAATAGTCATCCCCGAGATCCCACATTCTTCCTCTACTTCTCGGATAGCGGCCACTGCCGGACTCTCCCCCTCTTCAATTTTTCCTTTAGGAAGATCCCATTTATCCAATCGTCTGATGAATAAATAATCTCTTTCGGCCTTAGTTACCAGACCACCTGCTGCCGGAATTAAGGCCATATTCTCGCCCAACATTTCCATCAGGTCTAACCGCTGTTTACTGACAATTAACAGCTTTACAACATGTTTGCTTCTTTCTAAACTTAGAAGAAGTTCACGAAAATCAGCAAATCGCTCAATTTCAACAGCTTGAATAATGTTATCTTTAGGTGAATTGTTGATTTCAGCTCCCCAAAGCAGCTGGTGCTCATTGAAAAAAACTTTGTACATTTGTCCCGAAAACAGATTAAACATTTTTTGATTATGCAAGATATTCATGTTGAGGTTACGAAAAAACTCGTACAAATAAACACAATAAAAATTCAACCATCAAGCCCATTTACCTGGGCTTCAGGATGGAAAGCTCCAATCTACTGCGACAACCGCAAAATTTTATCTCACCCCGAAGCGCGTACTTTTATCCGTGATCAGTTTGTTAAACTAATTCGCGAAAAATATCCTGAGGCGGAGGTAATTGCCGGAGTTGCCACCGGAGCTATCGCTCACGGAATGTTGGTTGCTCAAGAACTCGGCTTACCCTTCATCTATGTTCGTGCGAAACCAAAAGATCATGGTTTGGAAAACCTGATTGAAGGCGACCTAAAAGCCGGACAAAAAGTAGTTATCATTGAAGACCTGGTTTCAACAGGAGTTAGCAGCCTGAAAGCAGCCGAAGCAATTGCTAACTTTGGTGGCGATATTTTGGGCATGATGGCAATTTTCACCTACAACTTCCCAATTGCTAAAGAAAACTTTGAGCAAGCAGGAATTGAGCTGACAACTTTAAGCCGGTACAAAACATTGATCGATGTGGCGTTGGAATCTGGCGAAGTTAAAGAATCGCAAGTTGAATCGTTAAACCAATGGCGTCAAGATCCAGCCAATTGGGGTAGATAAGAAATAAAACAATTTATAGTTATTCCCCGGACTACATTCCGGGGATTTTTTTTGAATAAAAAATTTATGGCACTAAGTAAATATACCAGCGAAATTAAATTTGTTGACCACAATGAAGAAGTGATCTTCAATTTTCTTTCGAACTTTGAAAATCTGTCGCAGTACGTGAACGAAAGTTTATTGCAAAAGGTCAGTGAACAAGTTCCGCAAATCAAGGTTACCGACTTTGAGTCGGACAATGATTCGTGCCGTTTTAACATTAGCGGCATGGGGCAGGCTGAAATTCGAATCGTCAACCGAGAGCCTTTCAGAACCATCAAGATAGAAAGCTCTGGTAGTCTGCCAATCGAAATCATTTTTTGGATTCAATTGTTGCCGGTCAGCCCCTACCAAACAAAGATGAAGCTGACCTTGCATGCCGAAATGGGGATGATGATCAAGATGATGGCGGGCAAAAAGCTAAAGGAAGGAATCAATCAGCTAGCCGACGTGCTGAGCAAACTACCTTATCGCTAGAACTTTAGTCGCAAAGCCATAGATCCATTTGCCAAAAAGTAAAAGCTCGGTTTACTCAGAGGTTGATCGCACGACTTTGCTCATTTCACAGAAAAGCAGCCCCGAAGGTGATGGAAAACAGTTGAACAATCGAATGCTACGGTTTCCCATCATCTTCTTTTTATCTTCAACCAATTGCTGTTTGAATCTCCAATTGATCGCATGTTATCGTATTTCCCCTTCCGGCCGAACACGATTATTAGGCGATTTTCGAAAAAGGCAAAACCGATTGGTTTAGAGATACATTCATAATCACAAACTGACTTATTGGCAATTTTATTCAAATTCTTAAAAAAAAGTTTAATCTAAACACTCGAACGGCTGTTTATAGTACAATACATAAAACACAATACCTATGGAATTATTCAGGAAAGAAGATAAGATGTCCTCCTTAATTACCCGAAACTACAACCTGCTGCCGGTCATCAACCGCTTTGGCATTCAGCTCGGATTCAAGGAAAAAACCATTGGAGAGATTTGTACGGAAAAACAAATCAATGTCGACTTCTTTCTGGCCATCGTCAACACCTATACCGATGATAGTTATTTCCCGGAAGCCGAATTTTTATCTTTTTCGCCCCTCCTTCTGATTGACTATCTGAAAAACACCCACCAATATTACATCAATTATGTACTTCCGAAGATTGAACGTTTGCTAAACCAGGTTTTGCTGAGCTGCAAAGACAATTGCTCAAGCCTGAAAATGATCAACACTTTTTACCTGAAATACAAAACAGAACTGCTGCTTCACCTCAAGCTTGAAGATGAAAAGGTTTTTCCTTATATCATCCATTTATACAAAAATAAAAAGCTACCCTCCGAGGGCTCTTTCCTGGAAGTGATCGAGAATGAGCACACCAATGTTGAAGTTAAACTGAGCGATTTGGAGAACCTGATTATTCGTCACTTGAGTCCCAATTACGAAGACAATGCGATGAACGAATTTTTAACCGCGCTGCTTCAGTTTGAAAACGATTTGAATGATCATGCGCGCATTGAAGACCACATCTTAATTACTCAGGTTGTTGAGTATGAAAAAGAACTGAAAAAATGAAAGAAAACGTCTTCATCGTTCATCGTTCTGAGATCATCAGAAAAGGACTGACTCTTATTCTTCAGGAATATTTCAAGATGGAAATCACCCAACTCACGTCCGCCAAAGACCTCAATTCCTTTTCAGGCATAAGCAACAGCACCATGATTTTAATGCTGGAGGCTCAGTCAGATAGGAACCAGGAAGCCATTGACTTACTAAAAAAGAACAATGATGTTTCGCTTGTTGGTATTTATGGGGAAAACGAAGAGGAACGTTTAGCAGAAATGTTCGACTATCAATTAACGCTTTATGCTTCACCCATCCAAATTCAGACACTGATTCAGGTTATCCGGCAATCGGGCAGCAAGAATAAAAGTACGATGATAGAAAGTGGTGAGCTGACCATCCGGGAAAAAGATGTCATCAAGTTAATTGCATTGGGACTGGCCAATAAAGAAATTGCTGATAAACTGTTCATCAGCATCCATACCGTCATTTCGCACCGGAAAAACATTACCGAAAAGCTGGGCATCAAATCCATTTCGGGGCTTACGGTATATGCCATTATGAACAACTTGCTGGATCTTCAGGATATCAATCCCGAGGAACTAATTTAAAGAATCGTACTATCTGGGAAAATCATAAAACTAGCGACTGGTTGATAAATCAGCCTGATGATGTATTTCGCTTTATGCAACAAACAATATCAGTTTAATTTGTAGTAATTCAAGTCGAATTCTATTATATTGCCAAACCGCTCAACTAAAGTAAGCTAACGATGAATGCGAAACATGCTTCACGTTTCGAAACGATTGGACTGGAAGACTTGGAGCAGGTTCAATTGATGGAACGGACGGATAAAAAATTTTTGGTTCCTGTAACAATGCTGCCAAGCATTCTCCAGGAAATAGAGCTTCATTATTTCATTTTGGAAATTAATGCCAAACGGCTTCAGCAGTATCATACCCACTATTTTGATACCGCTGATGACCTGCTTTACAGTAACCACCACAACGGTAAACTCAATCGCTACAAAGTTCGCAAGCGAACCTATGTCGACACCCAAGCCAGCTTTCTGGAAGTCAAACAAAAAACCAACAAAGGAAAAACCATTAAGCAACGTCTTCCAATAGAGGAAAATCATCCGGCTTTGAATGAACAGGAAAAAGAATTCATACGCCGGGTCTCCCCCATCAATCCCGACAAGTTACTTCCCAAATCGGCCAATCAGTTTCAGCGTCTAACCCTGGCCGACAAGCAACTTACTGAACGGTGCACCATCGATTTCAATCTTCAGGTTAAAAGTGACAGCCGAATTGTCACGTTGGAGGAATTCGCCATAATCGAAGTAAAACAAGACCGCTTTTCCCGGTCATCCATGCTTACGAATTGCCTGTTTGAAAACCGGATCAAGCCCATGGGATTTAGCAAATATTGCATTGGACGAGTCCTTGTCGAAGATAACATAAAAAAAAATACCTTTAAACCCAAGATCAGAACGCTGACTAAACTAATTCAAAACTAACTATGCTATCATCGGTCTTATTATCAGCACAGCTAATTGAATGGATTGAAGAAATCCGCTTTCTCGACATCAAGCTCATCAATGTTGAAGATTTTATCGAGTTACTGGTCCGATTTCTTTTCAACGGGTTTGTTCTGTTGCTTATCATTCGGTACCTCTACGCCCGAAACAGCAAACGAAAAGATTTCTTTTTCAGCTACTTTGCCGTGGGCATCACCGTTTTTCTGCTCTGTTTTCTGCTCGAAAGTGTAAAACTGGAGCTGGGCTTCGCCTTGGGCCTGTTTGCCATCTTTGGCATCATTCGCTACCGCACCGACCCTATTCCCATCAAGGAAATGACCTACTTGTTTGTAGTCATTGGCGTTTCGGTCATTAACGCACTGGCTAACAAAAAAGTCAGTTACATCGAATTGGTGGTTACCAATGGCGTGCTTGTTGGCGGCCTGTATTTTTTAGAGCGGATTCTGATGCTTCGACAGGAGTACTCGCTTGAAATCCGCTATGAGCGAATTGAAAACATCCACCGTTTGAAAGAAGAAGAACTAATCAACGATTTGCGGGAGCGAACCGGAATTGAAATCAAACGCTATGAAATCAATAAAATTGATTTTCTTCGAGATATTGCCAACATCACCATTTATTTTGATCCGATTGAAAACTCACGCTACCAAATAAAACAATAATGATCATTCGCGAAAAACATTTCAAAGCTGTTTTGGCTATCGCTTGCCTGAGTCTGCTCTTCTTTTCAACGAATCGTTCGTATGCCCAAGCCTCTGAATGGAACACCTGGGCCTCCCTGGAGTTGACAAAAGACTTTGGAGATAAATTTAAAGCATATCTTTCTCCACAAATCCGCTTCGCCAACAAAGATGGAGTAGATGAATACTTCCTGGAAACCGGCGTGAAATACGATCTTTTCAACTTTTTGGAAGTGAGTGGAAACTACCGCTACCTGGTTAATGAGCGAAAAACCAAGTCTACAGAATATTTTCATCGCATTGCTTTTGACTTGACCGGAAAGTATGAGATCAACCGACTGGAGTTTGCCTTGCGCACCCGCTATACCAACTACGACGAGCTGGATAACAACGAAGGGTTTAATGACGCCACCCTGCGCTACCGCTTAAAATCAGAATATGACATTCCGAACATGAAACTCACCCCTGCCGTTGGAGTTGAATTTTTTCACCAGCTGGAAAACAAGGAAATCAACAAAATAAGATACATCCTCGGGGCTGCCTATAAAATCAACAAAAAGCATAAAGTAGAACTCGACTATCTCTTACATACTTATCCACTTAAAGACGGCCATACCAATATCTTGGCATTGGAATACAAAATTGACTTCTAGAAATGGGTTATTGGGGAGAAAATAACAGAAACACCAAAAGGCTTGTCTGTAAATGCTTTTGGTGTTTTTTGTCTTCGAAAATAAGACTCACACCACATAGCTCAGCAGCAACACAAAAGTAAACCCCACCACCGAAATGATGGTTTCCATCACGGTCCACGAACGAAGAGTTTCCTTTTCATTCATTCCCAGATATTTCCCAACCAACCAAAAACCACTGTCATTAACATGTGACAGAATCGTTGATCCGGCAGCGATGGCTAAAACAAGTAAGGCTTTGTCGATCTGCGACAGATCAAAAAACGTAATCAAGGGTGCCATAATTCCGGCTGCAGTAATCATCGACACCGTTGCCGACCCTTGAACCACACGGACCACCACTGCAATCAAATAAGCCAGCACAATAGGAGGCATAGCTGATTCGGCCAGCCGTTCGGCCAACATTGCTCCCACACCGCTATCAATTAAAATTTGCTTAAAAACGCCACCCGCACCTGTCACCAGAATAATCAGGCCGGCAGGCCCCAGCGCTTTGTTCGACAACCTCATGATCTGGTCTTTGTTGAACCCTCGCTTAATCCCCAATACATAGATAGCCAGCAGGGTCGAAATAATCAACGCAGTAAACGGATGCCCCAGCAAGCCAATGGTTTGATACACCTGCTCATTTTTAAGAATCGCTTTATCATGGAGCACTTCAGCCATCGAACTAGCCACAATGAGAAGCAAAGGCAAGGCAATGATTAACAGGATGGTCCTAAACGAGGGAAGTCCTCCCTGTTCATTTTCCGGTTTCCGTTCTGAAAAAAAATCCGGAGCCTTAATCTTAATTTTTCGGCTGATGTAACGCCCAAAAACAGGGCCGGCAATAATGGCGGTTGGCACCCCAACAATAAAGCCCATGACAATGATCCACCCCAGCTGAACATCCAGAATTTCGGCCACAGCAACCGGCCCGGGTGTGGGAGGAATAAAGGCATGAGTAACAGCCAGTCCTGCCAGCAAAGGAATAGCATAATACAATACTGACCGCTTAGCCTGCTTAGTCAGCTCATAAATGATCGGAATAAGGATGATAAAGCCCACATCAAGAAAAACCGGAATGGCAACAATAAACCCGGTTAGCATCAAAGCCCAAGAAGCTCGTTTCTCGCCAAAATATTTCAATAAACTTTGAGCAATCGATTCGGCACCACCAGAAGCTTCAAGCATCTGTCCAAAAATGGCCCCTAGCCCCACCACCGTCGCTACAAACCCCAAGGTATTCCCCATACCATCCTGCATACTTTTAATAATCAGGGAAAAATCCATTCCGGTTACGAGGCCAACAAGCAGGCTGACAATCAACAAAGAAATAAAGGCATGGATTTTTAACTTCAGAACAAGAAACAACAGTAAAAGAATGGCAAAAACAATTCCAGCAAGGAGCAACAGTTCATTCATCGTTATTGGTTTTGATTACCTTATCACCTGATTTTCAACCGAAACAAAACGCCCCTTACAAATAGCTCACCTCTTTGAAATGATATTCATGAATGGGACCATCTTTTTCTTCGATTCGGAGCTGTCCAATGTCATTTACCCCAATGATTTTGCCGGTATAATGGTGGTTTTCATCCTGAAAAGGATGCCACTCTTCCAGTCGGTAAAGCTTTTGTTCGAATTCCTCATCCAACTCATCAAACTGCCCCTGAACCAGTTGCTGATAATAATAGTCGAGGTGCGTTAAAAGCTCTTGCAGCGTTGCCTCCAGTGGATACTCATTTCCGGTAACCATTTTTAATGAAACGGGGTTCGGCGCATCAGACAGAAAAACGGTTTGATTCACGTTCAACCCAATACCAATGATGGACTGGCTGAGTTGCCCGCTCATAATGGAGTTTTCAATCAGCATACCACATACCTTCCGGTCGTGCACATAAATATCATTAGGCCATTTTATCTTAACCCCTTCGGTACAGGAACTTAAAAAACGCTCCAAGCCAAGGCAAACTGCCTTCGAAAGCATATACTGTTTATAAATCTCCAGAAAGGCCGGACGCAGTACAAGCGAGAATGTCAGGTTCTTGCCGGCTTCACTCTCCCAACGACTTTCAAGCTGCCCACGGCCTGCCGTTTGATCGTATGCCAAAAAGACAGTCCCCGTTTCTATGTCATTCTCACGCACTTGACTGGTGGCATAGTTATTGGTACTTGCTGTGCGTTCAATTGTTTTAATAGATTGACCGATATGTTGACCCATGCGTTTTAAGTATTAATAAGCTCACAATAAACTATTTTTTTTTGATTCAAGTGTTTATCTTTAATCGTTCGAACAGAACAGCTGTTATTTACAGCTAAAAAAACAATAATGATCTTGTTGTGTTTATGTCTTCATGGCCATTTCAGCACACTTTAAACAGAGAAATTTTGATGTTAAAACCAGAATTCAAGAATAAACAAAAATCATTAAACTTTATAAAAAAGGACGCTGACATAAACACATTGAATCAGATGAAAGTATTTCCATCAAAATAAGTGAAAAAATTTATCTTTGTAGTTCTAAATAAAATCTATGCAAAAAACACCAATAGGAAACAATAGTAAGCAATTAACTGATGCCATTCTGGAAGGGATTCAGAGGATAAAGGGAATGGACATTGTAAAAATAGACTTAACAAAAATTAATCATTCAGAATGTAATTATTTCATTATCTGCCACGGAAACTCCACCACACAAGTTGACGCTATTGCTCGTTCAGTAGAGAATACGGTTGAAGAGATGGTTGGAGAAACAGTTTGGCACAAGGACGGCTACCAAAATTCAGTCTGGATCCTATTGGACTATGCTGATGTCATGGTACACATCTTTCAACATGAATCACGCAAGTTTTACGATTTGGAAAATCTTTGGGCTGATGCAGCCATCGAATACATACAAACAGAAAATTAGACGAAATGGCAGAAAATAACAACAAAAATAAACAGCGGCCCAACCTGGGGAATTTTAAGACAGGGGGGAAACCGCCAAAATTTAACCCTTACTGGATTTACGGAATTGTGATCATCATTTTTCTGGCCATCCAATTTTTCAGTTTTGGAGGGGGGCCGGTAAAAACCACCTGGAACGAGGTGAAAAACACCATGCTGGTAAACCATGACATTAAACGCATCGTAGTTGTCAACCGCGATGAAGCACAGGTCTACCTGAAAGAAGACAGCTATGACGCCTATGCCGATAAGTTAAATACAGGATTTGGAGCTCCATCCAAATTTGGTCCTCACTTCGTATATACCATTGGTTCAGTTGAAACCTTTGAGAGCAATCTTCAGGAAGCGCAAGCTAACTTTAACGATTCGGATAAGGTTCCGGTAGAATATTCAACCGTGCATGATTATTTTGGAGAACTCCTCAGCTGGATTCTTCCCTTCCTGATCATTATTGCTATTTGGTGGTGGATTTTCCGTCGCATGAGCAAAGGATCCGGAGGCGGTGGAGGTGCCGGGAATATTTTCAACGTTGGAAAATCGCAAGCCAAAGTGTTCGATAAAGACTCGCGAGTAAGCACCAGCTTTAAAGATGTTGCGGGATTGGCAGAGGCCAAACAGGAAATTGAAGAAGTTGTGGCTTTCTTAAAAAGCCCGGCCAAATACACCAAGCTTGGTGGTAAAATCCCAAAGGGAGCTCTACTTGTAGGACCTCCGGGAACAGGAAAAACCTTGTTGGCCAAAGCCGTTGCAGGCGAAGCGAATGTTCCGTTTTTCTCTATGTCTGGTTCCGATTTTGTTGAAATGTTCGTCGGTGTAGGAGCATCACGGGTTCGTGACTTGTTTAAGCAAGCGAAAGAAAAAGCCCCTTGTATTGTTTTTATTGACGAAATTGATGCCATTGGTCGTGCCCGGGGACGAAACCCCAACATGGGATCGAACGATGAAAGAGAAAACACACTGAACCAGCTGTTAACCGAAATGGATGGTTTTGATACCAACTCTGGTGTGATCATTTTAGCAGCGACTAACCGGGCTGATATGCTTGACCGCGCCTTGATGCGTGCCGGACGCTTCGACCGCCAGATTCATGTTGAATTGCCCGATCTGAACGAACGTCGGGAGATTTTTCAGGTACACCTGCGTCCGATCAAATTATCCGACGATGTCGATGCCAATTTCCTGGCCAAACAAACTCCTGGTTTTTCAGGCGCTGATATCGCTAACGTATGTAATGAGGCGGCACTCATCGCCGCCCGTAAAGATAAAGACAAAGTAGGCCGTCAGGATTTTCTGGATGCCGTTGACCGAATCATTGGTGGACTGGAAAAGAAAAATAAAATCATTTCAAAAGACGAAAAACAACGGATCGCCTTTCACGAAGCCGGGCACGCAACAATTAGCTGGCTGCTTGAACACGCCCATCCGCTGGTTAAAGTAACCATTGTTCCGCGTGGGAAAGCACTGGGCGCTGCCTGGTATTTACCAGAAGAACGTTCATTAACAACCAAAGAACAGTTGCTGGACGAAATGTGCTCGGCACTTGGCGGACGTGCAGCAGAAGAGATCATTTTTGGAACCATCTCCTCTGGTGCGCAAAACGACTTGGAGAAAATTACCAAGCAGGCCTATGCCATGATCAGCATTTTTGGAATGAGTGAGAAAGTTGGTAATGTAAGTTTTTACGATTCAAGCGGTCAAAACGAGTATGGCTTCACCAAACCTTACAGTGAAAAAACCGCAGAACTGATCGATGCCGAAGCTAAAGTATTGATTGACTCACAATATCAGCGGGCCGTTCAAGTGTTGAAAGAGAACGCAGAAGGCCACCGGAAACTCGGCGAACGCTTACTCGAAAAAGAGGTTATCTTCGGAGAAGATCTGGAAGAGATCTTCGGGAAACGTCCATGGGTTCGTGAAGAACTAACGGCTGAAAAGCAAACCGTTATCACGGCAAAGCCAGCTGATGAAACAACTGACCAAGCCACATCAGCCTAAGTCAAATTAGTATGAGTTCATCCAAAGAGAACATACTCAATCGCTTAAAAGAAGCTCAAAATAAAAGGGGTGGGAAAGCAAAAGCCCGCCCCGACTTTGAATCGCCTATCTACCTGGATTTTGAAAAACAGGCAACAGACAGCTTTAAAGACAATCTTGAGCTGATTGGCGGACAGGTTCTGCAAGTAAAGAACCTGGAGGAAGCCCTGACCGAATTAAAGAAGCTTGTGCAAGCTGAAAATCTGTCGAACCTGATATGCTTGGAACCACACTTGCAAAAGGTACTTGACGGACAGCTTCCTTTTGAAAAATCATTGCATGATTTAAAAAACATTGGGGTTGGCATTACCAGTTGCGAATTTCTGATTGCACACCTGGGATCAATCCTCGTAAGTTCAGCCTCTGTGGCTGGTCGGCGTCTACATGTATTCCCTGAAACCCACATTGTTGTCGCCCACACGGGGCAGCTTGTCAACTTCCTTGATGATGCGCTAGAGCAACTTGACGCCAAGTATCCGGATAGACTTCCGAGCATGATCACCAACATTACTGGTCCAAGTCGAACGGCAGATATTGAAAAAACATTGGTCATGGGAATGCACGGACCAAAAAAATTATTCGTACTTTTAGCTGACGAACCGTTTTAAAACCCAACCATGGAAAAGGATTTAATCATTGTTTATTCTTCCGATCAGGATTATCAGATCCAGATTGCCAAAGAATTGCTGGATGAGAACGACATTGAATCTTTCACGCTAAATCAGCACGACTCAGTCATCCCAACAATCGGACTTATTGAACTTTATGTGAACATAAAAGATCAACAAGCCGCAGAAAAAATCCTCAAAAAGCTAAAACGTTGAAAAACCTTTTTGTCAGAACACTTACCGGAATAGCTTTCACAGGGGTTGTCATCGGTAGTCTTTTACTAAGTGAATACACCTTTGGTATCCTCTTTCTTTTTATCCTCATTATCGGGCTAAAGGAATTCTTCAGTTTCTTTAAAAACGCGGATATATCACCCAATCACTTGTTGGCAACAGCCATTGGCTGCATTTTTTTTATCACCTTCTTTTTGGTTGGCGCAGGCATTTTTCCGCCCAAAAGTTTTTATTGTCTGATCCCGATTTTCCTATTAGTTTTCATTGCTGAATTATATCGAAAAAAACAGCTCCCTTTTGAGAATATGGCAGCGGGTATCCTGGGGCTAATCTACATCGCCCTACCGCTAAGCATGATCAGTCTGTTGGTATTTAAAGCTGACCATAGCTACAATCCATCCCTTCTTTTGGCTCTTTTTATCATTATCTGGACCTATGACTCGGGGGCTTACCTGTTTGGCATGAGCTTGGGCAAGAATCGCCTGTTTGAGCGCATTTCTCCTAAAAAGTCATGGGAAGGAGCGATTGGCGGAGCTTTCTTGGCTCTTGTTGCCGCCGGACTTATTGGTCACTACTTCATTCCAGAAATTGCCTTGCACCATTGGTTAATCCTTGCAGCAATAACCGTCGTTTCAGCAACTTTTGGCGATCTGACCGAATCCTTATTCAAACGCCAATTCAAACTGAAAGACAGTAGTAACTTTTTACCCGGACATGGTGGTATTCTGGATCGATTCGACAGCCTGTTTTTTGCGGTACCATCGGTCGTGCTGTACTTCAAGCTATTTGTTTAAGCCCAAGCGGCAAAGCTAAAAAGTAAGCTCATTCTATACTCAAAATTCAATAAAAAAGGGGCTAAAAACACTTCGATTTACGGGACTACAATTAATTTCCTTACTTTTGCACTAATTAATTCGGGAGGTGAACGCCGGAGGCTGCATCCCGGAAATTAAAACGTGTATTATTACATTTGATACTTGACATTATGAAATTTCATCCCGCGGGAAAATCGATCATTCGGAACACGATCCTGATCGTTCTTTTATTGAATTTAGCTGCCTGGCTATTGAGTTCCTGTCTGATTATCAACACAGTGATTTCAGTGGCAACACTGGTTGTTTTAATTTTAGTCTTGCAATTTTTCCGCTACCCTAACCGGACGGTTGCCCTCAATGACAAAAATGTTATTGCACCAGCTGATGGAACGATCTGTGTCATTGAAGAATGTAAAGAAAAAGACTATCTAAATAAGCCTTGTAAGAAGGTTTCCATTTTCATGTCGCCTTTCAACGTACACATCAACTGGGCTCCTGTACCGGGAACCGTTAGTTTTCTGGAACACCGAAAAGGTAAATTCTACGCCGCCTTTAAAGACAAGTCGGCCGATGAAAACGAACGCACCTGCATGGCTGTAAAAATGAAAGACGGTCGCGAAATAATGGCCAACCAGGTAGCTGGTGCCATGGCCCGACGGATTTTAAACTTCTTGCATGTCGGGCAAGTGGTTACGCAAGATATGGAAATGGGCTTCATCCGCTTTGGAAGCCGCGTTGACCTGTACCTTCCGCTGGATACTGACATCCAGGTGAAGCTAGGTGAAAAAGTTACCGGATCACAAACCATCATTGGAAAATTGAAATAATGAAACGAATCAGCGAACTTTTTTTCTGGGTTCCCAACTTCATCACAGCCTTGAATCTGGCATCCGGCAGCTTAGCCGTATTTTTTGGTATCGAAGGACAACTGGGCTGGGCTGCCATATTCATTCTGGCCGCTTCTGTTTTTGACTTTTTGGACGGCTTTGCTGCCCGACTGCTCAATAGTTATTCCGAAATTGGCAAACAAATGGATTCATTGTCCGACCTTGTTTCATTTGGGTTGGCTCCGGCTGCCATGCTGTTTACCATGCTCGAACTTGCCATATTTGGAAAGAATCAAGCCATCTTTGAAATTGAAGCCACTTCCCTGCAATGGATTTTCTTGCTTTCGGTGCTGCTAGTTCCTATTTCCGGAGCTTTTCGTCTGGCCAAATTCAATGTTGACACCCGACAAACCGAAAGCTTTTTGGGCTTACCCATTCCGGCCAATGCCATTTTCTACGCTTCGCTGGGATTGATATTAGAACTGGGATCAAATGAAGTGGTGACCAACATCATTTTAAACCGCTTCAACCTGCTAACAGCCATGATTATACTCTCAGCACTGATGCTATCTGAAATTCCCATGTTCTCACTAAAATTCAAACACCTGAAATGGACGGGTAATGAGGTACGCTTTGTATTTATCGCCTTGTGCCTTGTGCTGGCAGTCTTGCTTCATTTTTATGCACTCCCTTTGATTATCGCAGGTTATATATTGATCTCCCTGCTTCAAAAAATGATTGCTTAAGTCAACGGGGTACGCTTAATCAATGTTCGTGCAATATATAATCAGACGATTATTATTTTCGATTTCTGGCAGCATTTAAATCGTCATTATATAAAGACAGTTGAAGCCCATTGGATGTCGTTGTAAACAATTGTATTCGACAGTTTCCAATGGCATTCCATCAGTTTCAAGCTCTTTTCATTTAAACAAAGAAATATTGAGGTTTATGCTTAAGCCCTAGATCGTACTCAGGTTAATCAAGAAGTCCCGCTGAGTGATTAGTCCATTAGATCTAAGAATCCTTTATTCATCTACACAAGATTAGATTAACGAAGCCCTCTTTGCTTTACCTTAAGAGTTGCTATTTTCATAGATTTATAAATTTCGAGAGCCGATCCCTTTAGTTCTTCCAGAACCAAGGCGTAAAGAGCATGACCATGGTGTAGATTTCCAGTCGTCCCAGAAGCATCATTCCGCAGAGCACGAATTTAGAGCTATCCGACAAGTGTGCAAAATTACCGGCAGGCCCAACCGATCCCAGCCCAGGGCCAATTCCGCCCATGGCTGTAGCCACAGAACTTAAAGAGGTGGGCACATCAGATCCCAGCCAGGCCATCACCAGGCTTCCGCCCAAGAAAAGCATAAAATACCATAAAACAAAAGTCAGGATGCCATTGTTGTCCTGCGCACTTACCGGTTTCGAATTGATCCGCAGCGGAATAATGGCATTGGGTGCATTCAGAATACGAAAATGATGCTTGACATTTTTTAGGGCAACCAGATGGCGGGCCATTTTTATTCCTCCGGCAGTGGAACCAGTGCTGCCACCAAAAAACATGAGGAAAAAGATAATTACCCAGCCAACCGATGGCCAGAGTAAATAATCGGCTGTTGCAAAGCCGGTACAGGTAATGATGGAGGCAACCTGGAAAAAAGACTCACGAAAGGCTGTTTCTAAGGAGCGGTCGGTTTGAAAAAACAAGATTGCCGTAATGAGAATCCCGGCAACAAAAGTTACCGTGTAGTAAAACCTCAACTCTTCATTCTGCTTTATCTTTCGAAATTGCCCTTTCACAGCGTAATAGTGAACCACAAAGTTGGTTCCGGCCAGAAGCATAAAAATGGTAATAACATATTGGATGTAGGGCGAATAGTCACCAATGCTGGTGTTTTTGGGTGAAAATCCCCCCGTAGCCACCGTACCAAACGAATGGCAAAGGCTTTCGTACAGATTCATTCCTCCAAGAAGCAGAAAAAACGTTTCAATAAAGGTGAGCGACAAATAAATGTATAACAACCGCCGCCCCACCGACCTGATTTTGGGATGAATTTTCTCCTGAAAAGAAGACTCGAGCGTAAATAAATTGTAACTGCCAATATTGAGTGAAGGCATGATGATAACGACCAAAACAATAATTCCCAAGCCGCCAACCCAGTGAGTCATGCTTCGCCAAAACAAAACCGACTTGGGTAAACTTTCAATATCGGTTAAAATAGACGATCCGGTGGTGGTAAATCCGGAAACCGACTCGAAAAAAGCATCCGTAATACCGGGAATGGCCCCGCTAAATAAATAAAGCAAAGCACCAATCAGCGAAACAACTAGCCACGATAAAGTAACGGATAAATAAGCTTCCCGGCGTTTAAAAGTTGTTAGCTCGTGTGTCCCCCTGACTCCGTAGGCACATGCAGCTAAGACGGTTGCGATAAGAGAAGTATATAAAAACGGGGACACCGGCTCATGATAAATCAAGGCTACGGGCACACACATCAGAAGCGAAACGGCCGTGATCAATACGATTCGCATTAAAATATGCAAGACTGGTCTTAAATCCATTTTCTAGCTGCTAATTTCTATGAGAATTTCCTGCCGAGTTTAACAATTACTCCCACTACCTTAACTAACTGATCACTATATCGATCAAGCATACTCTTTCGACAATTTCTCTTCGTTAATAATGGTTGCAACAAACTTGACTGGGAAAATCCCGACAAATATAGGATATCATTTACTTGCATGCCGAATTGATTCCCCGAAAGTTGGCTAAGTAAAGAAAACCTTAATCCGCAAGGAATAGACGTTATTCTATTATGCTCTCGTGGCGTCTGACAGAGAATGATCTCGTCCTGCTCTTTCTATTTTGAGGCCACATAGAAATGGTGACGTGGAGAACCAGCAAACCAGCCCACGCTAGCAGCTGGATACCACTGCTATTGCAAGCATCGCATTCACTGTTTAGCATACAAATTTTCATCATCCGGCTATACGACTGAGCGAATAAAAGAAAATGGCAAACAGTATCATGCCGCAAAAACAACTCCTTGGGGCAATGAGAAAAGCCAACTGAAAAATCGCAAATAGTACCTACAAAACAGACCTTTTTCGAGAAAAATGCCCCAGTCAGAAGATGCTAATTTGATGATAGGTCCTCTTCTACTGTTTCCAGAATAGGTGTGTATTTTTTGATTACCCACTTGACCAAAACGTACGATAATAAAATCAAGGCCGGCCAGGAAATTAAATATATAATTGAATTCCAGTACATAGTATCAACATTTAAATGATTAAATAATAACTAGCTATCTGGCTAAATGATTCAAGCTTGAAAATAAGTCATTAAGATCGGCCACCAACAATGCCTAGCCCATTCTTAATACGCATGTAAATCTTCCTCCTGCATTTCTGCCTCATCAATTTTTTTGGCATTCATCACCTTCCACACCCACCAAATGTAAGCAATCACAAGGGGTACACCCAAAGAAACATAGCTCATGATTGTCAGGGTGAAATGGCTGGATGAAGCATTTTCGATAGTCAGCGAATCTTGCAGGTAAAAAGCAGACGGATAGAAAGCTGTTCCATTCAGGCCTGCCATCAGAAATAAGGAAAAAACGGTAAGTACCGTTCCGCCACCAGCAAACCAAATGCCCGATGTCCGACTTTGCAGCAGCGAAATACCAATACCATAAAGCACACCCAGCACGCCCAGTATCGAAAGAACAGCCACCAGCGGCATGTCAACCAGATTATTCAGGTATTTGTATTTTTCCATAAACACTGCACCCGAGTCGTACGCGAAACCGTCTTTCAGAAGCAAGCGAATTAAGAAATACAGGAAGAATATCAAGAAGGGTACGCTATTTACAAGCACTTGTCTTTTCGAACGTTCAAAAACGATTGGGCTATCCACCGAGTTCATAAAGTACAGAGCTCCGAGCACCCGTGCCAGAAAGAAAACGGACAAGCCCAGTGCCACATTGTGAAAAGTCAATACAGCTTCCAACCCGCGGTATGGCGTTTCCCAGTTGACATTGTTCATATCATTGAGGCTGAATTGCGCTCCATTGAAAAAAGTACCAACGGCTGTTCCAATCAAAATGGTTCCAAAAGCACCATTCAGAAATAAGAACACTTCGTAAGTTTTCCTTCCCAACAAGTTGGCGGGCTTGGTCCGAAACTCATAGGAAACCGCCTGAATCACAAAAAACAATAAAATAGCGATCCACACCCAGTAAGCTCCGCCAAACGAGGTGGCATAAAAAAGTGGAAAAGAGGCAAAAAAAGCTCCGCCAAAAGTTACCAGCGTGGTAAAGGTAAATTCCCATTTCCGCCCAAGCGTATTGACCAACATGGTACGTTCGTTGGGCGTTTTACCGATGGTATAAAGTAAGGTCTGTCCGCCTTGCACAAAGCATAAAAAAACAAGAAACGCGCCCAGCAGGGAGATAATCACCCACCAGTATTGCTGTAAAGCCAGATGTGATAAATTTTCAAACATTAGTGCTGCCCTCCATCCATTTTAGGTCCAATTTTTATTTGCCGAAACATGATTTTTAATTCTGCTATAAGCAGGAGTGTGAAGATGGTCGCAAACAGCCAAAAGGTGGTTTGCACCGCACTGGTGCTTATCTTCGTTACCGCAGCAACTGTCGGCATCAGGTCTTGAATCACCCAGGGTTGGCGCCCCACCTCAGCCACAATCCAACCGGCCTGCGATGCCAGATAGGCCAGTGGTATCGACCAAATGGCGAGCCGTAAGAACGTTCTTTTCTGCTCTAGTTTTCCTTTGAGAGCATAAAATAAAGACAAACAGAAAAACACAATAAAGTAAAACCCAAGCCCCACCATCACATGAAAACTATAAAAAGACAAGGGCACATTGGGAATGAGCATGTTTTTATCCGTGAGGTAGCCATATCCAAAGTAACTGAAATAGTTTTCCTGAAAATCGGGATCCATAAATTCCGTCTTCAAGCGCGCGGCCAACTGCTCATCGCCTTTATTTTCAGCATCTTTAAAAGCTTTCAACTTAGTCATGGCTACTTTCCCCCGCTCAATTTTTTCATCGGCTGATAGGTAACCGTATTTCTCATTCCCGTTAATCAGGTCGTTAATCCCCGGAACAAAAGCATTCCAGTCCATGTAAGCCATATACGAAAGAATGTTTGGTATTTCAAGTTTCATGTTGAAATCCAGCAGGTTTTCGTTGGAAGGATCGGTTTCGCTAGTCGACATAAATCCCATCGCGATCAATCCGGCTCCCTCACTTCCATTGTATAAGCCTTCAAAAGCTGCAAACTTCATCGGCTGGTTTTGGGCAATGTCGCGTGCTGAGCTATCGCCGGAAAACGCCAGATAAATAGACGAAACGATTCCAAAAATGGCAGCCACCACAATACTTTTCCGGGCAAATACCACTTCGCGCTTCTTTAATAAAAACCAAGCAGAAATGCCAATAACAAAAACACCAGCCAGCACAAAACCCGATGTTATGGTATGTAAAAACTTATAAATTGCTGTTGGCGAAAACAACACTTCCCAAAAGTTAACCATTTCATTCCGAACGGTCTCTGGGTTAAACTGCATACCAACCGGATTTTGCATCCAGGCATTAGCTACCAATATCCAAAGCGCTGACAAACTGGCACCAAAGGCCGTCAGCCAGGTAGCCGTAAGGTGAACCTTTTTACTAACCTTGTTCCAGCCAAAAAACATGACGGCGATGAAAGTCGATTCCATGAAAAAGGCAAAAATGCCCTCGATGGCTAAAGGAGCTCCAAAAATATCGCCCACAAACCAGGAATAGTTCGACCAGTTGGTTCCAAATTCAAATTCCAGAATAATGCCGGTGGCCACGCCAATGGCAAAGTTAATTCCAAATAAGGTCATCCAAAATTTGGTGATTTTCTTCCACTGCGGATCGCCTGTTTTCACATACAAGGTTTCCATGATGGCAATAATCACAGCCAATCCCAGTGTCAGCGGCACAAAAATCCAATGGTACATGGCTGTCAGTGCAAATTGCGCCCGCGACCAGTTAACTAAT
The DNA here is from genome assembly GCF_052677165.1 of Sunxiuqinia sp. sy24. Classification (NCBI taxonomy): domain Bacteria; kingdom Pseudomonadati; phylum Bacteroidota; class Bacteroidia; order Marinilabiliales; family Prolixibacteraceae; genus Sunxiuqinia; species Sunxiuqinia sp. sy24. The sequence continues at coordinate 79,408 of NZ_JBQYLH010000019.1, read as the reverse complement.
GATAAGTCGATCGTTTCTAACATGATCATTTATTTTATCGGTTCTACTAAATTTTCCAGCACATGATTCCCCCGCTCCTCATCCGTTTCAAAATTGGTATTCAGAAAGTTGGGAAAGAAAAACAACCTCAGCACAAAAAACAGGATAAAGAGCTTGATCAGGATGATCAGCCAAACTTGTTTCCCCCACCCACTCATATTTTTAAATCCATCGTAATAAAAACGCCACAATCCGGGCCACACGTTTTTCGACATAACGACTTCCTATTTTGTTCAACAAATGAAATACCTCTCGAAAATACCAAAAACCCAAACAAGTTCCTACTCAATTCATTTAAGCCATTCAGAGCAAACCAACCAGCAAAATACACACTCCCATGTCGTCAATTATGTAATTCACTGAAGCCGACATCGTTATATTGTCTTTTATTTCAAAAACTCTCTTAACTCCACTACAAATAGAACTTATGATCTTTATATTACTTTATAGAAACCGATGATTGACTGGGCAAAAAACTGCTTGATTGTCCTATTTTTTTTCAACCTTTAAATGCGATCGGTGTTGTACTGATAACTAAAATCAACGACTAAAAACTTTTGCCTTGAAACAAGATCACCAAGCATGCATCCACTGCGGAGAAGATTGCGGACCAGCACCAATTATTTGGGACAACAAGCCCTTTTGTTGCCAAGGCTGCCAAACGGTTTACCAGCTTCTGAATGACAAGCAGATGGGGCAATACTATCAAATTCAGACCGCCCCCGGAATAAAAATAAAGACCGACCAACTGCCCGCCGATGATAAATTCGCCTACCTCGACTTAAAGGAAATTCAAGACCGCTTGCTCGATTTTTCAGATGCCGGGGTTTCCAAGGTGCGTTTTTTCGTTCCCTCCATCCATTGTGCCTCGTGCATTTGGTTGCTCGAGAATCTACATACCCTTCACTGGGGCATTATCCAATCGTCGGTTAATTTCCCGAAAAAAGAAGTGAGCATCACCTTTCGGGATGGAGACATTAGCCTCCGCCAACTGGTTGAACTGCTGGCATCGATTCACTATGTGCCCGAAATCAGTCAGCAAAGCATGGAAAAAGATGAGAAAGGGAAAAGCAGCAAAACCCTGCTCGTTAAAATCGGGATTGCCGGATTCAGTTTTTTGAATGCCATGCTATATCACTTTCCACAATACCTGCCCGGCAGCGAAAGTCTGGAAGCCGAATTTCGCATTGTATTTGGCTGGCTCAGCTTCCTATTAAGTCTGCCCGTGCTTTTTTACTGTGCCAGCGACTATTTTTTGTCGGCCTACAAAAGTCTGCGTCGAAAAATCATCAGCATCGACCTGCCCATTGCTCTTGGTTTGATTACACTTTTTGTTCAGAGCTCGATTGAACTAATTACCGACCAAGGGATTGGCTATTTTGATTCGCTAACCGGCCTGGTTTTCTTCCTGCTGATTGGCAAATGGTACCAAAGCATTACCTACGAAGCGCTGACCTTTGAACGTAACTACAAATCGTATTTCCCCGTTGCGGTCACCAAAGTAAGTTTAGAAGGAAATACCACCATTCCGCTGAATGAGCTAAAAGCGGGCGACCGGATTCTGGTTCGTAATCAAGAGCTTATTCCGGCCGATGCCACCATCGAAAAAGGAAATGCCAACATTGACTACAGTTTTGTTACCGGCGAATCGATCCCGGTAAGTAAAAACCCAGGGGATTTTGTTTTTGCTGGAGGACGGCAACAAGGCAGCGCCATTGAACTTCTAATACAAAAAGAAGTGGAACAGAGCTACCTCACCCAACTTTGGAACCAGGAAGGGCAACAGAGCGCCAAGGAAGCTCCCATGGCAAGCACCATCAATAAAGTAAGCCAATATTTTACGCTCATCATTATTAGCATTGCCCTGAGTTCGGCCATTTACTGGAATTTCGCCGCCCCACAAAAAGCACTGTTTGCCTTTACATCGGTATTGATTATTGCCTGCCCTTGTGCTTTGGCACTCACCATTCCGTTTACCTTTGGAAGTACCATGCGCCAATTTGGACGCAAAGGATTCTACTTAAAAAATACAGAGGTCATTGAAAAGCTGTACCATATAAAAACCGTTGTTTTCGATAAAACCGGCACCATCACCCACGCCCAGTCTTCCCGCATTGAATTTAAGGGAGAACCACTATCGGATGAACAGCGACAATTGATCAAATCACTGGTGTTTCACTCCACTCACCCCTTGAGCAAAACGATTTACGAATCGTTTAAAAATATCAAAGCTTTCGAGCTTGCAGACTTCAAAGAAATTCCATCCATGGGAATCACCGGAAAGGTGAACAACAAAACCATCACCATGGGGTCAAAATATTTTGTCACTGGTGATCAGTCGAGCAACAAGGAACTGAAAACCCAGGTTTGGGTGTTTATTGAAAATAAAATTCTGGGTTACTTCCAGTTTGAAAACACCTACCGCGAAGGGCTGCCAGACACCATTTCGAATTTGGAATCCAGCTATGAATTGCATTTGATTAGTGGCGATAACGAGTCGGAACGTGAAACCCTGGTGCCGCTGTTTAAAGATCACACCCGCCTCAACTTTAATCAATCGCCCACCGACAAGCTCCAATACATTCAGAACCTGCAGCAAAATGGCAAGCCGGCAATGATGATTGGCGACGGACTGAACGATGCCGGCGCACTCAACGAAAGCCAGGTCGGTCTGGTTATTGCCGACAACATTTACAATTTTACGCCGGCCTGTGACGCGATTTTGCAAGCCGATAAATTTGCCTCGCTACATCGCTTCATTCAGTTTACCAAAACGAGTATGACCATTGTATGGCTTTCGTTTTTAATCTCATTCCTTTATAATATTGTGGGTATTTTGTTTGCCGTTCAGGGTAACTTATCACCCATTATTGCAGCCATCCTCATGCCGCTGAGTTCGGTTACCGTTGTAGCTTTCGCCACGTTTTCGGTCAACCTAATGGGTAAGAAAAAAGAGCTTTAACGTTATTGTTAAAAACTCTTCGGAAAAAATTGCTTATTTTAGAAAACAAAGTTCACCTCGGCTTGTTGTTTGAAATTGATTTGTGGATACGTGTTGTGACCCGCGGCACTGAAGCAAAAGAAAAAACTAAATCGTTAACTTGAAAAGGTATGTCAGTAGTATTTGTATTGATTATTATTGGAATATTAGTGGCATCCGCCTTCCTCCTGGCTTTTATCTGGGCCGTCCGAAACGGTCAATTCGACGATTCATACACCCCATCTGTTCGCATTTTATTTGATGATCCGGTTTCCAAAGAAGAAACCGATAGCGACTTGGATAATGACAAGCCGCAAAAAAAGCAATCTATTAAATCATAGCTATATGGAATTACAGAAGTTCACCTATGACAACAAGATTACACGCGATTTTGCTGTGGCAACAATTGTGTGGGGCGTTATAGGTATGTTAGTTGGCTTATTGGTAGCCTTGCAAATTTTCATTCCGGAAATGAATTTCAGCCTGGAATACACCACCTTTGGACGAACAAGGCCAGTGCATACCAATGCAGTCATTTTTGCTTTTGTAGGCAATGCCATTTTCACAGCCGTTTACTATTCGATGCCTCGCTTGCTAAAAACAAGCATGTTCAGCAAGCTACTGGGTAAAATTCATTTTTGGGGATGGCAATTAATTATTGTTGCCGGAGCCATTACCCTGCTTGCCGGTTACACCTCCGGAAAAGAATACGCCGAATTAGAATGGCCCATCGACTTAGCAATCACGATCATCTGGGTGATTTTCGGAATCAACATGTTTGGTACCATTCTCCAACGCCGGGTCAGCCACATTTACGTAGCCATTTGGTTTTACATTGCAACTTGGGTAACGGTCGCCGTGCTTCACATCATCAATTCCATCGAAATTCCATACAGTCTTTTAAAAAGTTATCCGGTTTATGCAGGTATTCAGGATGCCTTGGTACAGTGGTGGTACGGACACAATGCCGTCGCCTTTTTCCTGACAACACCTTTTCTGGGGCTGATGTATTACTTTGTCCCCAAAGCCGCTAACCGCCCTGTTTATTCCTATAAATTATCGATTGTTCACTTTTGGTCACTTATTTTCATTTATATCTGGGCCGGACCACACCACTTACTATACAGCTCCTTGCCCGACTGGCTTCAAGCGCTGGGAACTTCCTTTTCCATTATGCTGATTGCTCCGAGCTGGGGCGGTATGATCAATGGCTTGCTCACCTTACGCGGTGCATGGGACAAGGTGCGCAGAGACCCCGTTCTGAAAATGTTTGTCGTTGGAATTACCGCCTACGGTATGGCCACCTTTGAAGGCCCCATGTTGTCGTTGAAAACGGTGAATGCCATCAGTCACTTTACCGACTGGACTGTTGGGCACGTTCATATTGGTGCGCTGGGTTGGAACGGTATGCTTACCTTTGGCATGCTTTACTGGCTGGTTCCGCGTCTTTACAATACCAAGCTCTACTCTACCAAACTGGCCAATGTGCACTTCTGGATTGCCACGCTAGCTATCATTTTCTACGCGGTGCCACTTTATATTGGCGGAATCACCCAGGCATTGATGTGGAAAGAATTTACCCCGGAAGGGTTTCTGGCCTACCCTAACTTCCTGGAAACTGTTACCCAGCTAATTCCGATGTATGCGATTCGCGCCTTTGGAGGAGGCATGTATGTAGTGGGTATGTTGCTGTTGATTTTCAATATTGCAAAAACAGCGAAACAGGGGCAGCTGATTGAAGAGGAAGAGGTACAAGCTCCTGCGCTGCAAACTCAGTCTACCGTTAAAACATCATCCGAAAGCTGGCATAGCTTTTTGGAACGTAAACCCATCCGGTTTCTGATTTTTGCCACCATTGCCATTCTCATTGGAGGTGTGTTTGAAATTATCCCAACCTACCTGATCAATTCGAATGTGCCGATCATATCGAGCGTAAAACCTTACACTCCGCTGGAATTACAGGGACGCGACATTTACGTTCGCGAAGGCTGCTACAACTGTCACTCGCAGATGATCCGCCCTTTCCGTTCGGAAACCGAGCGCTACGGCGAATATTCAAAAGCCGGTGAGTTCATTTACGATCATCCTTTCCAGTTCGGCTCCAAACGCACGGGCCCTGACTTGGCGCGCGAAGGCGTTAAAACCGGCAGAATATACAAACCAAACGCCTGGCATTACAACCACTTCATCGATCCACAAAAGATGAATGAAGAGTCTATCATGCCCAAATACCCGTGGTTGGCGGAAAAGGACATCAACCTGAAATCGACAGCTCCCAAAATCAGAGCTATGAAAAAACTGGGAGTTCCCTACCCCGAAAACTATGAACACCAGGCCAATGACGACCTGCTAAAACAAGCCGAAGCAATTGCCCAAAATCTGCGTGAAGCCGGTATTGAAACCGAAAGTACCAAGGAGATTATTGCGCTGATTGCCTACATGCAACGCCTGGGAACCGACATCATGAAACCACAGGAAGAACCAGCAAAAGAGGAGGAGTAAATCATGATAAAAGAACATTTACAAAGCATCATTGGAGTCGAGCTCTACGCCATTATCGGCTTTCTGATCTTTTTTGTATTTTTCATTCTGATCACTATTCATACGATTCGGATGGATAAAATGCGAGTCAGAAAGCTAAGTGAGATTCCGCTGGAAGATGAATTCAATACGAACCAGGACTAGCCTAAACTATTAATCTTATGAGTACGATAGACGACAAAAAAAAGGATCAACCAAAGTCGCAGCACGAATATGATGCATTGACCAATGATAAGTTACTTGAAGGTCACGAATTTGACGGGATACGGGAACTGGACAACCAGCTTCCGCCCTGGCTAAAATATTTGTTTTATGGCAGTATCATTTTTGCAGCGTCCTACCTTACGCTTGTTTTTGTATTTGAAGACGAAAGTGTGATTCAAGCAAAAGAATATCAAAATGAAATGGCCGCTTTCATGGAGGAAGAAGAAGCTGCCGAAGAGGATGAAACGGCCGTACCCGTCATTCGAACCGAAGAAGAAATCATGGCCAGCGGACAAGCCACCTTCTCCAAGATTTGCTCGGTCTGTCATGGTAAATTCGGAGAAGGGCTGGTTGGCCCCAACTTCACGGATGAATACTGGATCCATGGTGGAACGCGAGAAAACATGCACGAGGTGATCACTACCGGAGTGATTGAAAAAGGGATGATTTCGTACAAAAATATCCTGACAGAAAACCAAATCCAGGATGTCATCACCTACATTCGAAGCCTAGAAAGCACCAACCCTCCCAACCAAAAAGCACCGGAGGGCGAAAAATATGTTCCGGAATCGGAAGATGAAACGGCAAGCTAAGTTGATTCATTAAAAAAGAAGCAACAATGGATCCAGAAATAAAAAACACTGACAATCAACAAGCCAGCTTTCGCGATCAAATGGCAACCATTGATACCGAGGGGAAACGCGTTTGGCTTTTCCCCAAAATGCCCAAGGGTACGCTTTACAATTATCGCCGAATTGTTGCCTACACGCTACTACTGTTTTTTTACCTGGCCCCCTATCTGACACGAAAAGGTGAGCCTCTTATTCTATTGAATTTCGTTCAGCGAAAATTCATTCTTTTTGGGAACCCGTTTTATCCACAGGACTTTCATCTGCTGGTATTGTCGTTCATAACACTACTTGTCTTTGTTATTTTATTCACCGTGGTTTATGGTCGAATCTTTTGCGGCTGGGTCTGTCCGCAAACCGTTTTCATGGAGTTCTTGTACCGCCCCATTGAATACATCATCGACGGCGACCGCCGTAAACAGCAAGTTCTTGCCCAACAGGAGATGGATCTTGAAAAATTCGTCAAACGAATCGTAAAACACGCCCTTTTTCTGTGCATTTCCTTTTGGACTATCCTGACCTTTTGGTCATACTTGGTTGGTTATCCTGAAGTGCATGCCTATTTCAGCAAACTGCCAGTAACCAACGTTACTGCTCTTTTCGTGGTACTGGCTTTTACCGGAATGCATTATTTTGTGTTTGCTTGGTTTCGCGAACAAGTTTGCACCCTGGTATGTCCTTATGGTCGATTACAAGGCGTAATGCTCGACAACAACTCAATTGTAGTAGCTTACGATTACATTCGTGGCGAACCGCGTGGGCGGGGTCGAAATGAAGATAAAGGCGATTGTATTGATTGCAAGCGCTGTGTTGATGTGTGCCCTACCGGTATCGATATCCGTAATGGAACGCAAATGGAGTGCATCAATTGCACCGCATGTATTGATGCCTGCAACTCGGTGATGTACACCGTCAACAAACCCAAAGGTCTGATCCGCTATGCCTCGGAACATTCCATTTCTGAAGGAAAAAAGCACGCGCTTAATCTACGGGCCATCGCTTATTCTGTGGTTTTGGCCCTTTTACTGAGTGTGCTAAGTTATTCTTTCATCAACCGGGGCGACATTGAAACGACCATCACCCGCATGCAAGGCAGCATGTTTCAGGAATATGGAGCCGATGCCTACAGCAACCTCTACAACCTACAAATGCTGAATAAAACGAGTGAAGCTGCCTGGCTCCAACTTGAACTGTTAGAGCCTGAAGGTGAATTAAAAATACTGGGAGATGAGCTAAACGTAAACGTAGGCGAAGTTGCCAAACGTAATCTGATGATTATTTTGAAAAAAGAGGATGTAAAAAGCTCCAATACCCATTTGAGCATTGGTGTCTACGAAAACGGAGAGCTGATCGAAACCATTCGCTCAACCTTTGTGGGACCCAATGCTTTAGACTATAACAAATAACAGATATGAAACTAAAAATAAACTGGGGAACAGGTATTGTCATCGCCCTTCTGATTATGATTTCGGGTATGCTTTACCTGGTATCCATTGCTGTTAGACAAGATTACTATTTGGTAGAAAAAGATTATTACCAGAAATCAGTCAATTACCAGACTCAGATTGACAAGATCCAAAATGTCAACCAGCTGCCCGAACGCGTGAAGCTGGTTCAATCCACCCATGCGATTCAAATCAATTTTCCTCAACTTTTTCAGGATGAACTGCTGGAGGGAACCATTCACCTCTATAGTCCGATGAGCGAGAAAAATGACCTGAGCCTGCCCATTCAATTGGATGCGAAATTAAGTCAATCCGTTTCAGTGAAAAATCTCCCGAAAGGGCGTTACATTGTCAAGCTGGACTGGACAGCTAATGAAAAACCCTATTTTCAAGAACTGGAAATTCAATTACCATGATGTTTGAGCTCATTACACCTTTAACCATTGGATTAGTCGGAAGCTTTCACTGCATTGGCATGTGCGGCCCCATTGCCGTTGCACTGCCCTTAAAAAGCCATAAGCCAGTAGCTAAAATTGTCGGCAGCCTGATCTATAACCTGGGGCGCACGCTAACCTATGCCGTGTTAGGCTTGCTCTTTGGACTGCTCGGACAGGGCATTCAGCTCGCCGGGTTTCAGCAATGGACGTCAATCCTGCTGGGAATTGTAATGATTCTAAGCGTCCTTTTTCCGTATTTTTTTAAACAACGTATTAGTCTGAACAACCTTTTTACAGGTTATGCCGGACGACTGATTTCAAAATTACGCCAGCTGTTTGCCAATCATTCATTCCAGTCATTGTTTAGCATTGGCCTGCTCAATGGGCTGCTCCCCTGCGGCCTGGTATATGTAGCCATCGCCGGAGCCATCAACACCAACCAACTGTTCTCCGGAGCCTTGTTTATGGTTTTATTTGGCTTGGGCACCATTCCCATGATGCTGCTTTTATCGCTAACCGGAAATATGATCAGTTCGAGCTTACGTTCTGGCATGCGTCGGGTTGTCCCCTACTTTATTGTCCTGCTGGGAATTCTCTTTATTCTTCGTGGCCTGTCACTGGGCATTCCTTATGTCAGTCCCAAGGCCGAAAAACTGGTTCCTGCAGAACGGGTTATGGAAGATAGCTGCTGTCATTGATTTCAGCTCATCCAACGCCTACTACCTGAAGTTGAACAAATTGAACCGGACAGAATAAGCAAAATATTATTTACAAGTCTGAAACACCTTATAGAATCTGAAGAAAATAATGTATTTATCACTTTTTTCATAAACATTCGGTAGTGGTTTTGGGTTTCTTATGGTGATAAAGTAAATAGGTCTTTCTATCTTGTAGAAAATCAAAAATCAAGAGGCTAAACTATATGAGGTTAATTCCTAAACAAGTGCTGTTATTTATTGCCGCTTTATTACAACTTAATTCCTTTGGGCAAATCAACCCCGTATCAAAAGCTGAGAGCAGTCCTGAGATTGGAGTGGTTGAACATTTAGACGACTACCTGCCAGAAGGCATTTACCTTACCGGACTGGATTCGCAGCGGGTTTTACTTTCTGATTTAATTGACAAACCGACTGTTTTAAACTTCGTTTACTACCGCTGTCCCGGCATTTGCAGTCCGCTGATGGAAGGGCTGGCCGAAGTGATGAATCGATCGGACTTGAAACCAAACGAAGACTATCAGGTACTCACCATCAGCTTTGACCCAACCGAAACACTGGAGTTGGCGCAACGCAAGAAGAGTAACTACCTCAACCTGGTCAAGAAAAAAGAAGCCATTGCTGCCGGATGGAAGTTTTTTATTTCCGATAGTGCCAGCATTGCCAAAGCCACAAAAGCCGTTGGCTTTCAATACAAAAAAACAGGCAACGATTTTTTACATGCAGCCTCTGTCATGGTGATTAGCCCCGATGGAAAAATTACCCGCTACCTCAACGGAATATATTTCCTGCCGTTTGAATTTAAAATGGCTATTATCGAAGCCAACAAAGGGCAATCCGGCCCGACAATCAATAAAATATTGCAATTCTGTTATTCGTATGACCCGCAAGGACAAACCTATGTCTTAAATGTGACCAAAGTTGCCGGAACGGTCATTATCTTTTTTGCACTTGTTGTTTTCCTGTTTTTGATACTCAAACCTAAACGAAAAGAAGTTTAACAAACGAACATTCCTATGCAAGCAAGTTCTAAAACCCCTAATGATGTAAGTTATTTAGAATACGAAGGCAAGCACAAAGGACTGCGGGCTTGGATTTTGTCCACCGACCACAAGCGTATCGGCCTGCTGTACCTGTATTCGATGATGACCTTATTTTTAGTTGGCGTTACCCTGGGATTAGCCATGAAACTTGAGCTGATTGCTCCGGGTAAAACCATTATGGAAGCCAAAGACTACAATGCAGTATTCACGGTTCATGGTGTGATTATGATCTTTATGATTGTGATTCCCGGATTGCCGGCTGTTTTTGGAAACTTTATGCTTCCCATCATGATTGGAGCTAAAGATGTGGCTTTTCCCAAGTTGAATCTACTATCCTGGTGGGTGTACATTGCCGGAGCCATATTGGTCATTTCATCCGTTTTGTTTGGCGATGGCTCGCCCGACACCGGATGGACCTTTTACGCCCCCTACAGTTTCAAAACAGGATCAAACATGTTGCCGGCCATATTCGGAGCTTTTGTGCTCGGTTTTTCGTCGATTTTGACCGGCTTAAACTTCATTGTTACCATCCACCGGATGCGTGCTCCCGGAATGACCTGGACCAAGATGCCCTTGTTTCCGTGGACTCTTTATGGTACCGCCTGGATTCAGTTGCTGGCAACGCCTGTTGTTGGAATTACCCTGGTGCTGGTAGCCCTCGAACGTATTTTCGGAATTGGCGTATTTGACCCCGCTTTAGGTGGTGACCCGATTTTGTACCAGCACCTGTTCTGGATTTATTCGCATCCGGCTGTCTATGTGATGATTCTACCTGCCATGGGAGCCATTTCTGAAATTATTCCGACCTTCTCACAAAAACATATTTTCGGTTATAAAGCCATTGTGGTGTCAACCCTTGCCATTGCCTTTGTTGGTTACTTTGTATGGGGGCACCACATGTTTACCTCAGGGATGAGTGGAACTGCACAATACACCTTTTCTATTCTGACCTTTCTGGTTGCCATTCCTAGTGCTATCAAAGTTTTCAACTGGATTTCGACCATGTATAAAGGATCCATCAACTTACAAACCCCCTTTTACTGGGCAGCCTCCTTTATCTTTGTCTTTATGATCGGTGGATTGTCAGGCTTAGTGGTTGGCGCACTGGCGACCAATGTTTATTTGCATGACACTGCGTTTGTGGTTGCTCACTTCCACTTTATCGTTTTTGGAGGCGTTGGTTTTGCCTTTTTTGGAGCCATCCATTATTGGTTCCCCAAAATGTTTGGACGGATGTACGATGCCACTTGGGCCAACATTGGTTGGTTGATCTTCACCACCGGTTTCCTGGCCTTATATTCGCCCATGTTCTATCTCGGAATGCAAGGAATGCCACGTCGGTATTACGATTATCTGGAAGAATTTCATGCCGCCAACATCCTTTCTACACTCGGTTCGTGGGTGATGACTCTGGGCTTGATTATTATCCTGATCAACTTATTCCGATCAGCTAAAAGTGGCCCCATTGCGCCCAAAGATCCATGGAAAGGGAAAACGCTGGAGTGGACAGTTCCATCGCCACCTCCATTGGAAAACTTTGATCAAATTCCTGAATATAAAGAAAACGACGGACCTTACGAATATCAATAAACGCTATACTTATGTCACAAGTTATTCAACATGAGCACTATGACCCCGAGGGATCAAAGATCGGGATGTGGCTCTTCATTTTCAGTGAACTGCTACTATTTGGTGGGCTTTTCATTATTTACTCCGTTTACCGCTATTTGAATCACGATGCTTTCCACATGGCAGCCGAAGAACTAAACGGTACGGTTGGTGCTCTGAATACGATTATTCTGTTAGTAAGTAGTATGACCATTGCCATGTCAACCACAGCACTCCAGAAAAAGCAAAAAGCAACAACCATTGTTTTATTGGAAGTCACCTTTATACTGGCAATCATATTTTTGATAAACAAGTATTTCGAATGGGGAGTAAAATTTGACCATGGCATCTTTCCCGGTTCTGAATACATGAAAGAGGAAATGAGCCAGGGTGAAGTCTTGTTCTTCGGCTTATATTTTGTGATGACCGGCCTACATGCCTTACACATTATAGCCGGATTGGTTATCATGGGATTTGCTTTAGCCCGTGTACAGAAAGGAACGGTTCACGCAGAACGACCCACCTTGCTGGAAAATGCAGGACTTTACTGGCACTTGGTTGATTTAATCTGGATTTTCCTTTTCCCATTATTTTACTTAATCACCTAACTTCTGACCTATGGAAAATGAAAAACATCATATCGTACCGTACCGTGTTTACGCCATCATCTTGCTGGTTTTAGTGTTACTCACCTTTCTTTCGATAGCCATAACCGATATCGAATTAGGAAGTTACACGGTTATCGGAGCCTTACTATTGGCCTCGATAAAATCAAGTTTAGTGCTTACCTATTTTATGCACCTAAAATTTGATCAGCCCTATATTCGCATCATGGTCGGATTTGTTTTAGCAGTATTTATCGCTGTGGTTATTGTTACATTTTTTGACTACTCCTTCAGATAAAAAACTATGTATATTTTAGCATCAACACAAGCCTCTAATTTTGTTGCCGATGTCGACCGGGCATTCTTATTCATTCTTGCTGTAAGTTTTTTCTTTTTGATTGCACTGACAGCAGTTATGATTTACTTTATTTTTAAATACAATAAAAAGCGACATCCCAAAGCCACTCAAATCAAGGGAAGCAACTTGCTGGAATTGATTTGGACGATCATTCCAACCATCTTGGTTTTGATCATGTTTTATTATGGATGGGCTGGTTGGAAACCGATGAAAACAGCCCCAGATGACAGCTTTGAAATTACCGTGATTGCCCGGATGTGGAACTTTACTTTTGAATATGAAAACGGCCGTCGAACCGATACGCTGTTTGTCCCCAAAAACCAACCTGTTAAATTAAATCTGCGATCGATGGATGTTATTCACTCGCTGTACATTCCATCCTTCCGGGTGAAAGAGGACGTCGTGCCAGGTAGTGACAAATTCATGTGGTTTACGGCCCAAAACGAAGGGATTTATGAACTATTCTGTACCGAATATTGTGGTCTGCAACATTCCTACATGTACAATTGGGTGAAGGTGATGCCCCAGGACGATTTTAACAACTGGTACGCCGACACCACTCAACAGGTAGCGAGCGCTGCCATTGAGTCACCAGCAGCTACCGGAAAGCGCATCATGAACAATATCGGCTGTTTTGCCTGCCACTCGGTCGACGGATCTAAAATTATTGGTCCTTCGTTTAAAGGAATATACGGCCATGAAGTAACAGTTAAAACGAAAGGAGAGGAACGAACGCTTGTGGTAGATGACGAATATATCAAACGCTCGATATACGATCCCGAAGCAGATATTGTGGATGGATTTAACAAAGGGCTGATGCAAAGCTACCAAGGGCAGTTAAGTGATGATGATATCGCGAATATAATTGAATACTTGAAAACACTGAAATAATATGGGCCCACAAATACCAGGCTCCTATCTTAAAGTTATTCTTCAACTGGGCAAAGTACGTATTTCTTTGCCCATTTCATTATCAGCGGTAACCGGCTATGTGCTGCAAACAGGAAGCTTTGGCCTTGAAGGATTCTACCTGGCGCTTGGAGTCTTCTTGGTGTCATGTAGCTCAAGCGCCATTAATCATTGGCAAGAACACAAGATAGACAAGCACATGCCGAGGACCCAAAACCGTCCAATCCCATCCGGCAAGATTTCCCCAAAATTTGCGGCCATCGTGGCTTTAGTCCATTTTGCTTCCGGAGCACTGATTCTTAGCCAACATTTTGCTCCCATCGCATTGATTGCAAGCATGGTTACTCTCATTTCTTACAATGGGTTTTACACCCCACTAAAAAAGCACACGGCTTTTGCCGTAGTCCCCGGCTCGCTCGTTGGCGCCTTACCCCCATACATTGGTTGGCTTGCTGCTGGTGGATATATTCTGGATCCAACGATCTTTTGGGTGGCCATTTTCTTTTTCATCGGACAGATTCCTCATTTTTGGCTATTGTTGCTTCTCTTTGGAGAACAATACAAATTGGTCGGCTATCCCAGCCTAAATGATCTTTTCAACGAGAATCAGATCAAACGGCTAAGCTATACCTGGATCTTATCGACCATTGCAGCAGCCCTGATCATCGCCTTAAAAATCATGATCAGTCCGATTGTTATTGCTGTTTTATTGCTTTATATTTTTTACCTGCTTTTTACCACTACCCGCCAAATACTCATTCAACACAACTTACCTGTCCGACCAACTTTCTTCAAACTTAACTTCCTCTACCTGTTTATGATGATTGCCTTGATCATCGATAGTCTCTTGTATCGCTTTTGAACAAATAAAAAAACCAGATGTTATACCAGCACATCTAGATTTCTAAATATTTTAGCGATGCAAAAAAAACCAATCATGTTTCTAAGCGGATTAGTCACCGGAATTCTTGTGACTGTTTTAGTGATCTTCCTTTTAGCTCCGAAAATGTTATTTACAGTAAACGAAAGCAAGTATAATTTTGCTCAAACGCTTGAACAGATCGAACAATCAATCCAGGAAAATAACTGGAGCATGCCCCATCAGTATAATCTGCAAGGCACCTTGGCAAAGCATGGATTTGAAGTGAAGCCCGTAACGGTCTTTTCCATCTGTAAGCCCGATATCGCCGTGCGAATCCTATCCAGCGATACTGATCGGCAACTATCAGCCATGATGCCATGCCGAGTCGCTGTATTTGAAAAAAGTGACGGAAAAACTTACATCGCACGAATGAATGCCGCCCTACTATCCAAGCTGCTTGGTAGCAATGCAAAAACAGCTATGGGAGATGCAGAAGAAGGTAGCGAACAAATTCTGCAGTCACTTTTCAACTAACACTTTAAACTTAATAAATCACAACAAATGAAAACATCCATCTTATTACTACTACTCTTCAATCTGGCTACCGTTACGTGTACTCAAAAAAACACGCAACCAAAAACCGAACAAGTTGCTGCCAAAACCGAATTGGTATACCATGTTGAAGGAATGACCTGTGATCATTGCGAGATGTCGATTCAAAAAGGCGTCAAAGAACTTGAAGGAATAGCCTCGGTTGAAGCCAACCACGAAGATTCAACAACCCGCGTTGTATTTGATCCGGCCAAAACAAACAAAGATGAAATTGTAAAAGCTATTGAAAAGAGAGGTTATTCTGTTGTAGAATAGCAGCTGAGCTGGGTTCGATAAAATCAGAAATTGTAGATTTCAAGCTTGCTACCTGATTGCATGAATGCAATGAATTTGAAAACTATTGAATACAATTGCTTCCTGCAGAATCCATACTCACAGCACAGAAATAATCAACAAGATATCATTCAGCCGATATCAAACTGATATTACTCTCAAAATGAGAAAATAGCTAGAAACTGCACATAGCATTATTAATACCCAGTTGACCGGAATTTTGCCTCAACTGATACGATACCAGGCGTGCCCAAAGGATCGTTGAAAATTTGATTTTTTTTAACATCTGCAGAGAACTCTTAGGCCTCCTATTTGTAGTAATTAATAGAAACACGAATTACAAGCCAGGAAAAAGGAAACAAACTTTAAAATTTCATTTCAATAAGTTGAGAAAAACACGAAAACAAAAGTGAAACTATTAAAGTGAGTTCCATACGTACCTCGAAAATATTAGCGTATGAAAACACCACATATTGTATTTAGCTTAGTCATGCTATCCTATCTGTTTTCAACAGCAGGTAACATTCAAAACACAAACGTTTATGGTCGTGTAGTTGATAAAGAGACTCAAAAACCACTTTACGGCGTAAGCGTCTGCACAGAAGACGAGCAACTTGGAATTGGTACCATTACCAATGAGGATGGAGATTTTAGGCTCTGGAATTTGCCTTCAGACACTATCAATATTATGATTCGCTGCGAGGGATATGAAACCTATGTTATCGATCTTAGCACAATTGATCAAACATCAAAAGAAATAAACGTCATTTACATGGTGCCGCAGTCGGCTGGCGAGCTAAAACAAGCCACAGCCAAATTACAAGCGATAAAAAAGGCACATCGAAAATAACGAGTTTTCCATCAGTTTTAATTCGTGATAAAAAAGGCAGAATTTCCCTTTTCAAGAACCAAACAGTGCTGGATTAGTCTGGAATTTCCTCCGAACTAGCTTCTCTTACGGCCAGAATTCTTCCGGAGAATTTAAGATCTTTCCCTGCCATCGGATGATTAAAATCCATGGTGACCCACGCTCCCTCTTTCTTGATGATTTTACCGTAAAACTGGTTACCCTGCTGATCTCCCATCGGAAAAACATGACCAATCTGAACCACGTCATCATCAATCCTGCCATCTTCCTCGGCAAATGCATTGATTGGTAAATCAACGATTGCCTTGCGATCTACCGGGCCATAAGCGTCATTGTGCCCCGCATAGAAATGAAACTCATCGCCCGCTGAAAGCCCTTGCAGATTTTGCTCAAACACTTCCAGTAGTAGCTGGTTTCCAAACAAAAGCTCCTGCTGATCCTCTCCCGAGACTTTCTGCAGCACTTTTCCATCGGCTGCATTGCTCACCGAATATTGAATCGTTGCAATGGTATTCTTCCTAATCTTCAAAGCTATCGTGAATTGAATAGTTAATTTTCGCTTAACGCGATGTTTTGCTCTTGGGCTAAGCTACGGACATAATGAACAATCTTCCATCGGTTTTCCGGTGCAATCTGTCCTCCATGCGGCCCCATCAAACCAGAAAAAGATCCCTTGGTAATCACATGAAAAATTTCACCATCTGGTTTTCCTTTTAAATAATCGTCAATCAACGAACGAGGTTTAGCCGGAAACACTCGGCTGGTAAAAAGATGTCCATTGCCATCCCCCATATCGCCGTGACAACTAACACAAAATATTTCATACTGACGTTTTCCCTCAGCCAAGACCTCAGGACTCGCTTTTAACGGGTTTTCCAGTTCCTGTCCTGCCCGAACCTGTTCTTCCATCGACCGTCCCTCATAAGGATAGGGTTTAAATCCACGAGGAATGGTTCCTTCAGCAGGCAAACGCATGGTTTGCCCATCTTCAAAAACCGGATTTTCAGAATAGGTTTTATAGGCTGGCGAATAGGCCATATCCGGGAAGAAAGTATGCCCCGGCTTATTCTTACTTTTTGTACATGCCACAGAAAGACCTACGACAAAAAGCAAAAGGTATATTTTTACAGTTCGTTTCATAATCAATAATGCGTATGATATTCAAGACTTTCTTTATAAAATGGGTGATTCTCCGGCACCAACGGTGCTTTGGCCAGTGAGCGAAAAACAACAAACAAGAATAAGCCGGCATAGCCTATTGTAATCCCTATTTCGGCGATGCCAATTCCTGAATTTTCACCACCAACGACTCCAGGCATAATCAACTGATAAAGATCGACCCAGTGCCCAATAAAAACAATTAATGCCACAGGAACCATAATTAACGAACCTCGTTTGGAATTTCGGGTCATCAAGGCAAAAAACGGAACGACAAAATTCAAAATCAGGTTGACATAGAATACGTCGCTAAAATGCTTGTGACGTTCATAAAAATAAATGGTCTCCTCCGGGATATTAGCATACCAAATCAACATGTACTGGGAAAACCACAGGTAAGCCCAAAAAATACTGAAGCCAAACAGGTATTTTCCCAAATCATGAATATGCTCCTGATTCACATGTGTCATATAGCCCATTCGCTTTAAAGCAATAACCAAAAGAATCAGAACCGCCGTTCCACTAGCCAGCATACTCGAAAAAACATACCATCCGTACAAGGTGCTAAACCAATGGGCATCAATCGACATGAGCCAATCCCAGGACGAAGTGACACTGGTTATAGCCAGCACCACAACAAAAACGGCAGAAAGGGTTCTGAACTTTCGATAAAACTTCAGATCGCCTGTTTGGTCAAGCAAAAGAGAATTTTTCCGAATAAAATAAGCTAGACCAATCCAAAGCATTAAGTAAACAAGCAGACGCCCAAAAAAGAAAGGTGTATTGAGGTAAGCGACCTTTTTCAGTAAAATTTCATCTAAATGATCAGCGTGTGTCCAATGATAAAGCAGGTGCATTCCTCCCAACGCAAAAAGCAATAAAAGCAGCACTCCTGCTACAGGGATAAAAGAGCTCATGGCCTCAGCGACTCGTTGAATGCTGGTATG
Organism: Sunxiuqinia sp. sy24; assembly: GCF_052677165.1. NCBI lineage: Bacteria > Pseudomonadati > Bacteroidota > Bacteroidia > Marinilabiliales > Prolixibacteraceae > Sunxiuqinia > Sunxiuqinia sp. sy24. Next base: position 61,174 of record NZ_JBQYLH010000019.1, on the reverse strand, counting down.
CCAGCCCGATTCCGCAATGGTATGTACAGTAACCAAAAACAAACCAATCAGTCCAAGAGCCATAAAATAATAGGAATTAAGCAAGAGGTTAGCAGCAATACGCTCGGCTCCCACTCCCATAAAATAGCTGGCCACCAAAGCAAGAACACCAATACCGATCATCCCTAAAGTGATGTTGGATATTTTCCGGGGAAATATAAATTTTTGATTCTCCATAACTCGTCTAGACTTTTAATGTTATTCCTTCAGCTCCGGCATCAGCAAGAGCTTGTTCTATTTGGCCGATCCGCTCCTCCGGACTATTCTCTTCTACTTCAATAATCACTAAAAAGCGATCATCAGTTGCTCGTTCATCATGAATCACTGTTTTTGCACCAGGGCCAAGTTTGTTACTCACAAAAAAAGCAATGACCATGGCAAAGGCAGAGAAAAGAACAGTCAACTCGAAGGCGACAGGCATAAAAGATGGCACAGCAAAAAACGGTTTACCGCCAATGTTTAATGGGTAATCAATGGTGAAAACCCAGGCTTGAAAACCAAAGCCCACCACAGCACCTACGGCACCACCAATGAAAGCTACACGAGTCAGGCGCGAGCGCCGAATATTTAAGGCCTTGTCAAGACCATGCACCGGAAAAGGCGTAAGCACATCCAGTACTTTCAGTCCATCTGCCTTTATTTTGCCAATGCCTTTCAGCAAATCTTCCTCATCCAAATAATAAGCGGTAACATATTTACTCATGGCCAGCATTTTTTTGATTTTCTCCAGATGATTTCAAAACTCCTTTAACCTCGGCAACTGCAATAACCGGAAACACGCGGATAAACAGCAGGAATAACGTAAAAAATAATCCCAGTGTGCCGACATATAGTCCCACCTCAACAAGACTTGGTTTATACATCGTCCAGCTGGAAGGCAGAAAGTCGCGATGCAAGGAAGTGACTACGATAACAAAACGTTCGAACCACATGCCAATATTCACAAAAATGGAGATGACAAAAGTAAACATCACATTCCGCCGCAACTTCCTAAACCAGAAAAGCTGGGGTGTGATCACATTACAAGTCATCATAATCCAATAAGCCCAGGCATACGGACCAAAAGCCCGGTTAAAAAAGGCGTAAGTTTCAAATTCAACGCCGGAGTACCAAGCCATAAAAAACTCAGTCAAATAGGCAATTCCCACAATCGACCCGGTCAGAATGATGACTTTATTCATCGATTCAATGTGGTTAATCGTAATATACTCTTCCAGATTCAAAGCCTTTCGCGTAACAATCATCAGGGTCAGCACCATGGCAAAGCCGGAAAAAATCGCTCCGGAGACAAAATACGGTGGGAAAATAGTGGTATGCCATCCGGGAATAACCGAAGTAGCAAAGTCAAAACTTACAATGGTATGTACCGAAAGCACTAGAGGTGCTGCCAGCCCGGCTAAAATCAAACTGACTGTTTCATGACGCGACCAATGTTTAGTCGATCCAGTCCAACCGAAACTCAGGAAACCATAAATAGCCTTGCGGATTTTCGTTTTTGCCCGGTCGCGTACCGTTCCCAAATCTGGAATAAGACCAACATACCAGAAAACCAGCGAAACAGCAAAATAAGTAGAGATGGCAAAAACGTCCCAAAGCAACGGAGAGTTAAAGTTTACCCACAAAGCCCGGGTATTTGGATACGGAAAGATATAAAAGCCCAGCAACAGCCGCCCCATATGGATTAGCGGAAAAAAACCGGCACACATCACGGCTATTAATGTCATGGCCTCGGCTGAGCGGTTAATACTGGTGCGCCATTTCTGGCGGAAAAGCAGCAGAATGGCGGAGATAAATGTTCCGGCATGACCAATACCCACCCACCACACAAAGTTGGTGATTCCCCAGCCCCAGCCAATGGTTTTGTTCAGGCCCCATTCCCCGATACCATAAAACACGGTTCGGAAGGTAGCCCACCCCCCAAACAGGGCAGCTATTCCCGCCAGGGTTATCCCCAAGTACCAGTATTTGGAGGGTTTGCCAGCCATCGGCGACAAAATATCATCGGTCACCTGCTTGTAGTTCTTATTTCCCCGAATTAACGGTTCTCTTAGCGGAGATGTGTACATTCCTTATTCGTTTTAGTTAGACGGTTTTATTTTTCACCTTAGTTAGATAACCTACTGAAGGGAGCGTATGTAATTCTTCCAGCAAATGGTAATTACGCTCATCTTCAAAAAAATTCGAAATTCGGCTTTCTTTATTATTCAAATCACCAAAAACAATGGCATCAGCTGGACAGGACTGAGCACAAGCCGGCACTACTTCCCCATCCTCCAATTGTCGACCTTCATTTTTGGCGGTTAATTTTTTCTCTTGAATCCGTTGAATACAGAACGAACATTTTTCAATAACTCCCTTCGCACGAACCGTCACATCTGGGTTCAGCACCAATCGACGCAAATCCGTGGTCATTTCTGCCGCATCCTTTGTATTTCCAGGCATGGCATCAGCACCTGTGTAATCGAAGAAATTGAAACGACGGACTTTATACGGACAGTTGTTATTGCAATACCGCGTTCCGATACAACGGTTATAAGCCATTTGGTTAACCCCTTCATTGCTGTGGGTAGTAGCCGCTACCGGGCAAACATTTTCACAAGGCGCATTGTCGCAATGCTGGCACATCACCGGTTGACGAACGAGTTCCGGATTATCAGGATCTCCTTTGTAATAGCGGTCAATCCTAATCCAGTGCATTTCACGCGCCATAATGACCTGTTCTTTGCCCACAACCGGCACATTATTTTCCGCTGAACAAGCCACCACACAGGCATTACATCCGGTACAGGAGTTTAAATCGATGGCCATTCCCCAATGAAAACCATCGAATTTCCGTTGGGCGTACAATGATTTCAGGTGCGATTTAAGTTTCTCGCGCATTTCATTCCCCGACGCCGGATTGGTCAAATAATCTTCCAGCGTGGTTTCCCGTACCAAATTACGGCCTTCCATCGAATGGTGCGATTGCGTTTTGGCCAGCTGATATTCTCCTTCAACTTTTTTCAAGTTGACTTGATCCAGTGTATATCGGAAGCTTCCGTTTTGGGATGAAACAAGCGGGTAAGCATTCTTTCCAACTGTTCCTTCCGGAGTTCCCAGATTTACTCTTCCATAGCCTAACGCAATCGAGATGGTTCGATGCTCCTGCCCGGGCTGAACAAGCACCGGAATCGGCCCAAAGTCATTGATCATGACCAGCTGCTCATCTTCCAGCTCTAATTCCTTAGCCAACTTAGGCGAAACAGCCGCATAATTATCCCAACAAACTTTGGATACCGGATCAGGCAATTCCTGCAACCAGGGGTTGTTGGCTTGTTTTCCGGTTCCCACGCTCACATTGGTGTACAAAGAAAGTTCCAGCGAGTCATTATTCCCCGAACTTTTAACCTGAGCTAAAGCTTTCGTTGCTGGTTCCCCATTGTAGAGTGAACCGTTCTCTTTTTGATCCGTTTCGAAGATACCATCGTGTAATTTGCTGTTCCAAAAATCAACGAATGATTGGCCGCTTTGGGCCAGCGGATAAATATTTTGCTCCCAATAATTCTGAATATACGTGTGAAAATCGACCGGATTTCCAGCCCACTTCAGGAGACTTTCCTGTGCAGCCCTCGTCTTAAAGATTGGCCGGATGGTTGGTTGAGCAAGCGAATAGCTACCTGATTTAATTTCAGCATCGTTCCAGGCTTCCAGGTAATGATGATCGGGACAAATGTATTGCACATGCTCCGAAGTTTCTTCTCCAAGAATTGGCATGGCAATGCTCAGCGGCACTTGTTGCAAGGCCATCTGGAAGCGCTCGCCCTGTGGATAATCGTAAACGGGGTTAACATCATACAAAATCAGCCCTTCCACCTCGCCGGCTTCCATTTGATCCACCAAACGAGCCATATCCGCATCCATTCCCTGACGCAATTTTAAATGCACATCGGGGTGGATTGTATTTCCATAGTTCCCGAGCAGCTCATTGATAGCATTCACCAGCAGTTGCGTTTCCGTATCATTGCTTCCACTCACCACAAGCGACCTGCCTTTTTTGGCAGCTAATTCACCAGCTACTGTTACCACATCAACTGGCGAAGCAGGCAAGCTTTCGGGCTGCTCTCCGTTTAATTTTTTAAGTTCATTATAAAGACTGGCGATCACCAATTTCTCCTGTGAAGGCCGAAGCTGAATACGTTCATCAGCATTCGATCCGGTTAATGACATGCCGCCTTCAAAATGAAGGTGCCGGGACATTGATCGTTGACCATCAACCAATTTTCGGCGTTCTGAATATTGCTTTGTGTACTCAACAGGCGAAAGCCAACTACCAAGGAAATCGGCATTGAAACCCACAATCAGATCTGCTTTGCTAAAATCGTAGGACGGGATAAAAGCTTTTCCAAAGCTTTGCTCATTGGCTTGCAAAATACCGGACGCAGAAAGTACATCGTATTGAATGTGTTCGGCTCCGGGATGCGCTATGATAAATTCCTGAATGACCGCTTGAGTTGATGGGCTGATGATGGTCGAGGTCAGGATCACAATTTTTCCTTGCTTCTCCTTAATTTCATCCAGCGAAAGCATGATTTTCTCATCCAATTCGTCCCAACTTATTTTTTTCCCGTCAAAGCTGGGGTTTTTATGCCGTTTATTATCGTAAAGGCCTAAAACCGATGCTTGCGTTCGGGCATTGGTTCCACCTCGTGTTACCGAAGATAAGGTATTCCCCTCAATCTTAATGGGGCGACCGTCACGGACTTTTACCAGAATGCTACAGTAATCAATGCCATCAAAATAAGTTGACGCAAAATAGCTGGCTTCGCCAGGAATAATTTTCTCAGGTTGAATAAGAAAAGGAATAGCTTTTTGAACCGGCTGCTCACAACTGGTAGCAATAGCTGCCGAAGCGATGGTGAAGCCAAATAGTTTCAAAAAATCGCGACGTGAAGTCCCTTCTGTTTTTGCTTCCATTTTCATTTGAAGAATGGATTTCCGATCACCCGAATCTGCTTCTTCCAAAGCCAGACGCGCATCATAAATCAGATCATCCATGCTCTTATAATATTGTTCCTTCATTCTAATTAGGTTTGTTAGTTTATTAATAATGGCACTTCATACAATCTGTTCCACCAATCATGTCAACTGTTACCTTATTGATCTCGCCGCTCTTCAATTGCTCATGAAGCTCTTCATAGGACTCATAGAAATTATTATCAGCAAATTGGACTTCTGTTGTTCGGTGACAATCCAAACACCAGCCCATACTCAAATCTTCTACTTGTTTTAAGACATCCATCTCGGCTACCTCGCCATGACATTCAATGCAATCCAACTTACCCGAGTTGACGTGCTGTGCATGACTAAAAAAGACATGATCGGGCAAATCGTGGATACGTACCCATTTCACCGGCTTATTGTTTTCAGCCGCATCAATCAGTTTGGCGATTTCAAATTTCCCGGAACGGGTTCCTTCACGCACAACCGAGTGACAATTCAAACAAAGATCAGTGGGAGGAATTCCGGCAGACTTACTCTCTTCTACCGTAAAGTGGCAATACTTACAATCGATCTGATTTTGTCCGGCATGAACTTTATGCGAAAATTTGATAGGTTGATCGGGTTGATATCCTGGAGAGCGACCGAGGCTGACTCCTTCTTCATAAATCATATTCACTTGAAAGCCGAATACTCCCAGAAAAATGATCAGCGGGATTGCTTTGTATTTTATTTTATGAAAGAAAATTAATTCCAACAAAGCCCAGGTAATGATCATTCCCAGAAAAAGAAACAAGAGTAAACGGTTAATATCAGGTTTTAAAGGTTTTGGCCCGCGCATCGCTAAATCATCCAAGTACGCCTTGACCGTTTTTAGATCTGCCGTTTCAAATTCATAGCTATCGTGCACTTCGGCCATCTTGCCTCCGGATGGCTCCGTCACCACTGCTTGAAAAGAGGCAAAGTCCATGTCAACATACTTGCCAGCAATCTCCACCGCTGATGGGTTCCAGTTTAAAGTATCTGAAGGCACCAGGTTATGGCACGATACGCAGGAAGCCTGTTTATTGTTGTGCGGCAAGAGTCCCCGAAAAAAACGCTCGCCACGCTTAATATCGTTTCGGTAATGACTATAGCTTTTTACTTTTGATGTTTGCTTTTCGGCACCGGCTGTTGCTGCTTGCACAGGCTGTTGATCTCTGTCGGCAGTCGTGTCAACTACTGCCGAGTCAAGCTCAGGCATGCTTGTTTCAAAGGTAGCTGAATCTGTTTCATTTGAGGTTTTTTCTGCTTCAGCGGAAGCTGTAACTGAGAAAACAAAAATGGAGATGGAGAGAATAAACAGAAAAAGTGGGGAAGAAAACCCGTAATTCTGTAAAACAGGGGACATTAGTTTCATTCTACAAGCTTTAGTAAGTTTTTTTTCAAACCTTAGGATTTTGCAACTCATGAGAATTAACAAATTTTATACTTTAAGGTTTTCAAGCTCAAGTTAAAAAATTATCCCCAGATAACACCTAGATGCTGCTTGTAGAAGACAAAAGCAGACGTCGCGCACTAAACTGCTGACGCTGAACGAGATTAAAACAAATAAAAAGAATCAAGCATAGAGTTAAGTTATCAATGCAAGTTCAGCGATAGATAAATTCAATGCATTAATTGAGATTTTCGGTTAGCTTTCTTACAATTTTGAGGTTATCGAGAAACTCCTTAGCAATAACCCGAACAATTGTATAAGCAGGTATGGCCAGAATCATACCTAAAATGCCGGCAACACTTCCAGCGGCCATGATTACCAGGAAGATCTCCAAGGGATGAGCTTTAACACTGCTCGAATAAATTAACGGCTGGAAAAGAATATTGTCTATAACCTGTACGGTCACGAAAACCAGAAGCATGAATCCTAGCAACGGAAAGGTGTGCGCCATAAAATCAGCGTTCAGGTTAATGGCAATACCAATTAGAAGGCCCACAGCAGCCCCCATCCAAGGTCCGAGATATGGAATAACATTAAACAAGCCACAAAACAAACCGATAACAACAGCATGACTAAAACCAATTCCGACAATGGTCAACCCCAAGGTTACCAAAAAACCAACCATGGTTACTTCAAATAATAAACCAATAAAATAACGTCGGAGTAAATTATAAATTGAGAATAAAATACGGCCTACTTTCTCTTCATAGTCCGAAGGTACAATGAGCAAGATACTTTCGCGAAACATCGTCTCTTCCTTCAAGAAGAAAAAGGTAATAAAAGACACTGAAAAAAAGGAGATAAATAATTCGCCGACGGTGCCAGCAACAAACCCAAACACATCGGTGAGCTGAGAAAAATTGACCCGATCGCCAAATTGAGTCTTCAGCAGCTCGACAAAACGACCATGATTTTCAGGCCCCGTATCTTCACCCATAAAATGCATCCACTGCCGGATTGGATTTTCAATAACTTCAAAAATAGAATTAAAATCAATGGTTGAAAGCTGTTCAAATTCATTGATCAGCAGCGGAATCAAAAAGCGAAAAGAGCCAATAAAAAAGATCCAGAGAATGATCAAGGCCAAAAAGGCAGCGACTGAATTGGAAACAGAAAAACGGCCCAACTTAAGTCCGCTAAAGAACCGAACCATCGGTCGACCAACCAGTGATAATACGGCTGAAATCAGAATATAAGTCACGAGTGAACTGAAATACCAGACCAAAAAAACCATAACCAGAATCCCAATCAGAAACAATATATTTCTGGTTTTACCCTCAACTTTTATCATAAAAAGATTTTTTTACAAATATACCGTATTAATTGAAGTTTAAAAGAGTCGTGCAAAATTGCACAACTAGCTCAGCCTCTCAGAACAAGTACCAGATAACTCGAAAAGACCAACGACTAACTGCTTCGAACTTATCATATGTGATCTGCAATCATTTATTTTTTAATAATTTTGTATTTCTAACGGATAACGATACAACACTATGTTCAAAGTCTTAATTGTTGATGACGAAAAAGCAGATCGTGATCTTTTAAAATACATACTTAAGGAACATCCGGATATTGAGCTGATTGAAGAAGCAGACAGTGCGGAATCGGCGCTTTTTCAATTCATGAATATCCGTCCTGACATTGTTTTTCTGGATTTGGTGATGCCCGGAAAAAATGGTTTAGAGTTTATTTCTCTGATTCGAAAAGAGAAAATGGACACCAACATTGTCATTGTCAGCTCTCATCAGGACATGGCTATTGATGCCATCAAAAACGAAGTGTATGATTTTCTATTGAAACCAGTTGATCTCCGAAAACTCAACACGGTGGTAACTGCCATAGAAGAGAGAAGAGTTTCGATGCAGCAAAAAGACCTTCATGAGCTTGTTAACCAAACCAAGCAAACCACCAAGCTGAAGCTATCGTCAACATCCAGCTATAGCATTGTTGATCCGAAGGATATTTTATATTGCGAAGCCGAGGGATCCTACACGCACATCCATTTGGATAATGGCGATATTGAACTGGCTAATTCATACTTGAAAAGAATGGAAGAATTTCTGGAAAGCTATCATTTTTTCAGAATTGGACGCTCCTTTCTAATCAACCTTGATAAGTTAAGAAGTGTCAACCGGCACGACAGTTCATGCGTTCTCATTGCGCAAAAAAAAGAGATCAAGCTTTATGGTTCTAAGAAACAAATTAGAGAACTTTGTAAGATTGATAACAACATAGAATAATGGACAATAAAACCATAACTGCCATAATTATTGATGATGACGAAGAAGCCATCTCGTTGCTTGAAATTTATTTAAAAGCATTCCGGGAAATTGAAGTCATCGATAAAACCATGACTCCCAAGCAAGGCATAAAACTGTTGATAAAACAAATGCCCGACATCGTATTTTTAGATATCGATATGCCTGAGACCAATGGAATTGAAGTTGCTGAAGCTATTAAAGAAAATCAACTGACAACTGAGATTGTTTTTACAACTGCACATAGTAAGTATGCCTTTAAAACACTGGAAGTACAGCCACTGGACTATTTGGTCAAACCCTTTGGACCAGAAGAACTCATTTCTGTAATCAATCGTTATAAAACGCGGGAAAAACGTAAAGCGCTTGAACGCAACATGGATTTCTTTATCCGAAACAATCAACCCACTCAAAAACTGAAGTTATCTACAGAGTCGGGGATTATTTTAGTGGATCCTGATGAAATTATGGCGATCAAAACACAAGCAAACAAAAATTACATCAGCCTGACCAATGGACATACCGAACGGGTAACAATGCTTATGCACAAGCTTGTTGCATTAATCAATTCCCCTAGTCTGGTGAAAGCGAACCGCGACACCTATATCAACCTCCAATTTCTCCGGCGCATTGACCGAAAAAGAAAGGTGTGCATCTTAGCCCATCAGGACACGATGATGGAAGAACCCATCAACCGGTCAACCATCTCCTTCTTTGAAAAAATGAACTGTTTTCCGATCAACTAAGCAAGGCTGATAGCGGTTTAAACCTCACACTCAAGGCCACTATTCAGTCGTTTTCGTAGAAAGAAAATTCTGAATACGACCGGATACAAAAAAAACAGTTGAAAACAATTGGTTTACACCATCTCCTTGTCTTCAACTGCTTTTAATCCATCTGACTCCTCAAAGAGCCTGATTATAAAAAATAAAAATGTCGTTTTAATCGAAATGAGATCAGCCTAGCTTTTCAACAAAGCAAAGTCAAGTACATCCTGAATCGTTTTAACAAAATGAAACTTCAGTCCTTTCAGATAAACATCTTTGATCTCCTCCAGATCCTTTTGATTATCCGCTGACAACATAATCTCCTTAATTCCTGCTCGCTTAGCGGCCAGAATCTTCTCTTTGATTCCACCTACAGGAAGTACTTTTCCTCGCAAGGTAATTTCGCCGGTCATCGCCACATTCTTGCGCACTTTCCTTTTTGAAAGGCTTGATGCCAACGATGTAACCATGGTTACTCCTGCCGAAGGACCATCTTTGGGTATAGCTCCCTCCGGAACGTGGATATGAAAATTATTCTCATCGAATACTTTCTGATCAATGCCCAGTTCCTCGCGGTGCGATTTAAGATATTCCAGAGCCAGCATGGCTGATTCCTTCATGACCTCTCCCAGGTTTCCGGTCAAGGTTAATCCCCCTTTACCGGTGCTTAAGCTAGACTCCACAAACAAGATTTCGCCGCCATGGGCTGTCCACGCTAAACCGGTCACCACGCCGGGAATCTCGTTCCCCTGATAGCTTTCTCGAGTATACAGCACCACTCCGAGGTATTCGCGAACATCATCTTTGGTCAACTTCTTGTTGAAAGATTCCTCAAAAGCAATTTTCTTAGCAATCCGACGCACGACTTTGGCCAGTGTTTTATCCAGCTCACGCACTCCCGATTCACGCGTATAATTTTCAACAATGTATTCCAGTACATCCTTGGAAAAACTCACCTGACTTTTCTTCACGCCATGATTTTCCAGTTGCTTTGGAATCAAATGCCTTTTAGCAATTTCAATTTTCTCTTCCACAATGTAGCCGTTCACATCAATTAGCTCCAAACGGTCGCGCAAGGGTGGAGCGATGGTATTCAGAGTGTTGGCTGTTGCCACAAACATCACATTCGACAAGTCATAGTCCAACTCCACGTAATTATCGTGAAACTCACTATTCTGCTCCGGGTCGAGCACTTCTAGTAGTGCCGATGCCGGATCACCATGAAAATCGCTGGAAACCTTGTCCAACTCATCCAGTATAAAAACCGGATTCGATGTTTTCGCTTTCTTAATATTCTGCAGAATACGTCCGGGCATAGCACCAATGTATGTTTTGCGGTGTCCACGTATTTCAGCTTCGTCATGCAGTCCACCCAAGCTCATGCGTATATATTTTCGATTCAAAGCACGGGCGATCGATCTCCCCAGCGAAGTTTTACCAACTCCCGGAGGGCCATACAAACATAAGATCGGCGCTTTCATGTCCTTCTTCAATTTCAAAACGGCCAGATGTTCCAAAATCCGCTCCTTCACTTTCTCCAAACCATAGTGATCTTCATCCAGTACTTGCTCTGCATGCTTCAGATCAAAATTATCTTCCGAGTATTCATTCCAAGGTAATTCAAGCAAAGTCTGACAATAGGAAAACTGAACGGAGTACTCTCCTGCCGCGGGATTTAAGCGATGAAGTTTATTCACCTCCTTCTCAAAAAACTTAGCGATCTCTTCGCTCCATTTTTTGTCTTTGGCAGCTTCCTTCATCTCGTTAACCTCTTGCTCAATCGGATTACCACCCAATTCATCCTGAATGGTTTTCATTTGTTGGTTGAGCAAAAATTCGCGCTGCTGCTGATCCAGATCCGTTTTCACTTTCGATTGAATGTCATGCTTCAGCTCCAGCATCTGGACTTCCTTCACCAAGTAAGAAATGGCTTGAATTCCTCGTTCCCGAACATCCGCAATCTCCAATAGATTTTGCTTTTCATCCACACTCAAATCCGTATTTGAGCAAATGAAATTGATCAGAAAGGTAGAGTTCTCAATGTTTTTAACAGCAAAGGTCGCTTCGGGCGGCACATTACTCGAATACTGAGCAACCTTGATCGATAAGTCCTTCAATGAGCCTACGACTGCATTAAATTCGACATTATCTTCTGTGGGGAGAATTTCATCTAATAAAGTAACCTGAGCCCTGAAATAAGGAAATTCTTCCAAATAATTTTCCACTTCAAATCTTCTTTTCCCTTGAATGATAACAGAAGTAGAACCATCCGGCATTTCCAAAATCTTCAGAATTTGCGCTACTGTTCCAACTTTATATAAGTCCTTCTGATCCGGATCGTCAACACTCCCATCAATCTGAGTTACGGTACCTAACAACTTATCGCCCCGAAAAACATCTTGTATTAATTTCAATGACTTTTGTCTTCCCACAGTAATTGGAATCACCACACCCGGGAACAAGACAGTATTCCGAAGCGGTAAAATTGGCAGTATTTCAGGTGCCTGAAAGTTTTTCAGTTCTTCTTCTGTTCCATCAGCGATGATTGGAATAATTTCCGAATCATCATCTCCTATTCCTGTAAAAATCACATCTCCAAGTGATTGTCCTCTATTTTTTCCCATTGTATCTTTTTCTGTATCGTTGTGACAAACTGGCGTAAAACCATTTTCAATAAATCAGGGGTAACACAAGTCAATAGCCATGCCAAGATAGGGCAGTACTGCTAAAAACTACGAAAGGCGGCTGTTTGATCAAAAACCTGGGTGAGAATCTCTTCATCTGCAGGGGTTAGAGCTTTGTTTCGGCGTTCCATCACCCGCCTTGCTGTAGTTAAAACAGCTTTGAGCTGATGAAGCTTAAAGCCGCCATGGCCTCCATCGGCAAAAGACGGTACAAACTGTCGGGGAAATCCGGTACCATGAATATTACATCCCACGCCAACCACCGTTCCGGTATTAAACATCGCGTTAACACCCGCCTTTGAATGATCGCCCATAATCAGCCCGCCAAACTGCAAGCCTGTTTTAATAAACCTTCCGGAGCTATAATTCCAAACCTTCACCGGATCATAGTTATTTTTCAAATTGGAAACATTAGTTCCCGCTCCCAAATTACACCATTCCCCCAAAATAGAATGCCCCAAAAACCCGCCATGCCCTTTATTCGAATACCCCATCAGAATAGACTGACTAATCTCGCCTCCAACCCTACAATTCGGGCCAATGGTGGTACCACCATAAATCTTACTCCCCATATTAATGGTTGCATGCTCCCCTAAGGCTAAAGGGCCGCGAATCAAACTGCCTTCCATCAGCTCACTCCCTTCGCCCAGGTATACTGGTCCGTTCGTGGCATTGATGGTTGCATATTCCATTTTAACGCCGGGCTCGGCAAAGATATTTTCAGGGTGAATCAGCTGGTTTGTCTGACTGATTGGCTCCGACTCGCGGTTGGCTGTCAACAAATCAAAATCATGCTGAATTTGATTTCCATTCAAGCTAATCAAATCCCACGGATAGTTGATCACGTCCAAAGCTTCCGAAAATTCATCCCACTCAATTGTGAGCTCTCCGGATAGAAAGGCCCCCAAAGAAACATCATCTAAACGAGCAGCCACCGGATGCCCCTGATAAGAAATCCCGCTTCCTTGACCAAGCTGCATAACCTGCTTAACCAAACTGTCAGTGGGACAAATATTCGCCATAACAAGCCAATTGTCCGAGGTGGGCTGCATTGAATACTTCGCCTGCAAATAAGCTTCCGTTTTCCACGAATAATTGCCTGGCATTCTACGTTCCCACTTTTCTCTAATTGTCAAGATACCGGTTCTTAGTTCAGCAACCGGGCGTGTAAAACAAAGAGGAAGAAGGTTTTCTAACACATGCCCATCGTGTAAAATGATATTCATATTGAGTTTTTTACAAAAGTAAGGCAAAAAAAAAGCCTCGCAAAAAGCGAAGCTTATATATAGAATAATTCTAAGATTATTTCTTTTTACTATCCATGTGCTTTTTATACCGGTTCATGAATTTGTCAACACGTCCAGCGGTATCAACAAGTTTCATTTTCCCTGTATAAAATGGATGAGAACCACTCGAGATCTCCACTTTAATCAATGGATACTCAACTCCGTCAACCACTTCAGTTTCTTTTGAGTTAACGGTTGATTTAGTCAAATAAACCTGGCCATTTGACATATCTTTAAACGCTACTAGGCGATAATTTTCCGGATGTATTTCTTTTTTCATTGCTGATTCTTTTTTCAACATTATTTCAATCGGGTTGCAAAGATAAGTACTGTTTCTTATTTTCCAAAGAAATTTCTCTTTTTATTGCTCTTTTTCAGCTCCTATGATGGGAGCCCGCACAAAGGGTTTATTCCTGTCAAACAAATAACGCATGGTGTAGTGCGTTTTCACATGCTTGCCTCCCACCGATTCATACAGGGAAACAATCTTCGGATTGAAATCGCCAGCCCATGAGAGCTCCACTTCGGTGTACTGAGGTTTCTTTTTCATCAGTTTATCCTGATGCCAGAAAATAGCCGATTCGATTCCTGAACGCTGGTATTTTGGTGATACTCCCATAATCAGAATACGCGTCCGGGTAATCACTTTCTTCTTTTTGTAATACATGAACTTCAACATATTGATAAAGTTCAATTTGCCGTTTAGTTTTTGTAGAATCTGGTTAATGTCCGGCACCATCACAAACAAGGCAATGGGCTCATCATCATGGTAGGCATACCAAATCATTTCCGGATCAAGCACGCCTTTTGAACTCTGAATGAAATCGCGCAAATCCTGTGGATCCAATGGTTTAAAGTGCTCATGAAAACGCCAGGCTTCGTCGTAGATATGGCAAAAATCTTTGATAAACTTTTCCGCATTATCGAAATCAAAATGCTTAAAACTGTACCCAGGCTTTTGGGCTACCCAGCCGGCTATTTTCCAGAATCGCTCCGGAAAAGGAACGGAATAATCCAGGTGATAGCTAAACTGCTTAAAGTACATTTTAAAGCCATAATTCTCGAATAACATCTGATAGTAATTCGCGTTGTACGGCATTCCATACCCTTGCGGCATAAAACCGTCAACCAACAATCCCCAGTTCATGTAATTTTCACCAAAATTAACGGGGCCATCCATTGCTTCCATACCTCGTTCGTTCAACCACTCACGAGCAGTGTCAAACAATAAGTCAGCCACTTTCTGATCGTCAATACATTCAAAAAAGCCACAACCTCCAGTGGGTTGTTCAAAGGTTTTGGCCTTGTCGTAATTAACGAAAGCGGCGATACGGCCAACGGGTATTCCTGTTTCATTTAAAACCACCCAACGCTCAGCTTCTCCGTTTTTAAACGAAGGATTTTTCTCTGGTTTAAAGGTATTTTCCACCATCCCCTGAATGGGGGCAGCCCAGTTTGAATCATTCTTATAAATAAGATGTGGCAGCTGATGAAACTGCTTCGTGGTTTCTGAATTATTTACAGTATGTAATTGCATGTGATCAGTACTAGTTTTGGTGACAAGATACAATAAAAAATATTCTTCGATAAAGACCTTCCTTAGTCTTCGATTATTGACGAGCGCTTAAACTCCTTTTGCCGATCAAAAAGATAGCGGAGTGTTAAATGGGTTTTCATTTTCTTCCCGCCAACGGCCTCAAAAATGGAAATCATTTTCGGATTAAAATCCCCAACCCAACTCAGTTCCATTTCATCATACCAATCTTTTTTCAACAATACCTGACGCAGCTGATAAAAGATAGCCGATTCAATACCTGACTTTTGAAACTCAGGCACAACTCCCATTACCAACACCCGGCAACGGCTAATAACCTTTTTCCGTTTCAGATAAAACAACCGAAGCATTTTTAGCAGATTCATTTTTCCGCTAGGAAAATACTGAATCAACTGATTTACATCAGGAATCATCATAAAGAAAGCGATTGGCTTTCCATCGCGGTAGACAAACCAAATAAAATCTTCCTCTAGAATAAATTTCGATTGGCTAATCATATCGCGCAAATCCTGCCGATCAATGCGCTTATAGTTATCATGTTTTTTCCAGGCCTTCTCGTATATTTCAATAAAGTCGGCAATGTATTTGTCCCGATTTTTAAACCTGAAATGCTCAAAATGATAACCTGGTTTTTTCGCCATCCAGGCAGCAATCTTCCAAAAACGCTCAGGTAAATCAGGACTGGTAATATTCAGATGATAACTGAATTGCTTATAATAAGTTTGAAAGCCATAATTCGCCCACAGTTGGTGATAATATTGCGGGTGGTAATTCATGCCAAAACTTTGGGGCATAAATCCATCAACCAAAAGGCCCCAATGAAAAAAGTTCTCTCCCAAATTGATGGGGCCATCCATCGCGTCCATACCTTCACTTTTCAGCCATGTTTTTGCGGCATCAAACAAG
The DNA here is from genome assembly GCF_052677165.1 of Sunxiuqinia sp. sy24. Classification (NCBI taxonomy): domain Bacteria; kingdom Pseudomonadati; phylum Bacteroidota; class Bacteroidia; order Marinilabiliales; family Prolixibacteraceae; genus Sunxiuqinia; species Sunxiuqinia sp. sy24. The sequence continues at coordinate 45,225 of NZ_JBQYLH010000019.1, read as the reverse complement.
GCATCCGCGACCTTCTGGTCGTCAACGCTTTCGAAAAAGCCAACCCCTCCGGTCAACTGCTCAAACTGAGCAGCATATCCGGATGTATGAAAGGCCGCAATACGCCCAACCGGCTGCTCATTTTTATAAATTACCCATCGGCAAGCATTCCCCTTTTGCAAAGCGTTGTTCTTTTGGGGATTGAAAATATCTTCCACCATCATGCGCAGTGGCGCAATCCAGTTCTTGTCGTTCTTGTAAATTAAGTAAGGAAGCTGATGGAAAATATCAACCTGCTTTTTGTCCTCTACCTTTACTAACTGCATTTACCTGTATCTTGATTTTAAAAGCACCGAAAATAATACTTATCGCAAGAAAATAAAAACAGGGACCAAAGTCCCTGTACTATTTTCAATATTCTGATTTTTAGTCGCGACTAGCTAATTTGGATAATAATCTAAGAATTTCGATGTACAACCAAACCAGGGTGACCATCAAGCCAAAAGCACCATACCACTCCATAAATTTGGGGGCGCGTGCTTCAGAACCGCGTTGAATGAAATCAAAATCCAAAATCAGATTCAACGCAGCAATAGCCACCACTACTAAGCTAAATCCAATGCTAAACAGGCTGTTGCCATGTAAAAACCCGGTATTGGCTCCAAATAGGCCGGCAATAAAACTGATGAAATAAATTAAGGCAATCCCTCCAGTGGCGCCAATAATCGCCATGCGGAATTTCCCGGTTGCACGAATTCCTCCTGAACGGAACAAGAACAGCATGATAAAAAACACGCCAAAAGTCAAAGCGACCGCCCGCATGACCATACCAGGATACTGAACTTCAAAAAAAGCGGAAAGCCCACCGAGAAAAAGTCCTTCAAAAACGGCGTAAACAGGCGCTGTAATGTTCGCATAACGTGGACTGAACACGGTAATCATGGCGACTACAAACCCACCAATACCACCGCCAATAAGCCAAGGTGCAACAACCGAAAAAGCACCTTCGGGAGATCCAAATTCATACGCTCCAAAAAACTTCCGCCAGGTAAATGTGGCAGCAAATGCCAATATCAAGAACATCAGACCCGTTTTATTCACGGTTCCCTCAATGGTCATCACCTCAGTCTGAACTCCGGTTTGCACTTTATTAAACACCGAGTTTGATAAGGCAGGGTTCGATGATTTCGTCAAATTCATAATTCGTTATTTAAATTGTTTTGTCTGTTCCTATAAAAACTATACCAAATTTATGCAGACTGCCATTTTGCGTCGCTTACACTATTTGTCAAAACGGCTAAAATTCGGCAATATCTTCGAGTAACAATACAGCCATTTTTCGAGCCTGTTCCTCCTCAAGTTGCTTCGCCTGTTCCAAAAAAGAACGGCACGCATCTCTAAGCTCATCGCTGCGATTAATCAGGATCGTCATACTCCGGTAAAAAACCTGTCCCAACTCCGGATCCTTAATCAAAGGCTGAATCACCTCGAAAAAGGGTTCAAACATTTCATCGATCGCCTGTTTATCCACCATAGCCAGACGGCCCATCAGCTGCAGTCCTGTATATCGCACCAGGTGTTTCTTGCCGCGGCACCACTCCAGTGCTTTAACGTAAGCAAACTTCGAATGAACAAACAGGTTGGCAACTGCCTGCTCGGCAATTTCAGTTGTCAGAAAACTTTTGGTCCAAAAATCCAACTGCTCCTCCGTCACCTTTTCAGGCTCATCCAGAAGCGTGGCCATAATCATGCTTTCGCGCCACTGTTTGTTCCAAAGTTTCAGTGCCAGCAAATGGTTCTTATCATAGTTTCTGGCAAGCTCACGCAATGAAATAACAGAAGCTCCCCAGTTAATTTTATACTGCAAGCCCATGCGTTTCATCTGGGCAACTGTTTCGCCGTTTTTCAGTCCTCTGATTTTCGCCAGAATCTCCATAAACTGTTTATCGACCACCGGATCGTCAAGAAGTATATCCATAGCTCTAAATTTCAAATTCGTTCCCACAAAAAATGGATTAGCAAAAATAGCGAATAGATTAGCTGCCTGAAACTATTCATGCAGTTTATTACCGGGATGTTAAATTCTATTTCGATTCAGGAGAAAAAGGGAAAAACAAGAAAATCAACAATAAGATAACTAGCTAAAAAGACAATACTATACGCAAAATACAGAGAAACAGGAACATATTCGGCCATGCTAATATGGAGTTTTTTCCGAACCAAAAGAACTAGCACGATCCGCTCAAATAGATGCGCTATAAGAGTCGCATAAGCAACGCCGATCAAGCCAACAAACTGAACAAAAATCAAACTCAGCACAACGTTTAATACAATTTCTCCAAATGATACAAATAAAAAGACAGTTGTAATTTGCTTCCCAATCAAAATGGTTTGCGGAAAAATTAACCGCAAGGTAATCAAGAGTAAATAGACGTTGAATACTTTAGCACTAAAGGCAAATCCCGAAGTAAAAAACAAGGGGAAAAGCAGGTTCGAGAACACCAGAACAACAAGTGTCAGAGGAAAAAGCCAATGCATCAAGCGCGCTGAGTTCGCTTTTAATTGAGCCAACACTTCGACTAGGGGCAGCCGCCTAAAAGATGGGATCATGCCATGGCTTAAGGCATTCGCCATGATGATAACCAAGGGAAAATCACGCGCGCCATACCGAAAAACGGCAAACAATTCCGGATTGTAAAAGTGCGACACAATAGCACCGTCGATATACTGCCCAGAACCGCTCAGCAAAGAACTTCCGACTAAAGGATAGGATAGTTTAAGGTGACGTTTCAAAAATGGCCAGGACAAAATAAAACAAGAGTAGCGTTTCAAAACTCCTAAAAGAAAAATAAAACGCAGCCCACTGACCAGGACCAATGCCTGAATGGAATACACAATAGGCCAACCGACCAATGCCGGCAAAGTGACCAGCAACAATTGCAATCCATAGGAAACCAGACCGTAAACAATAATGGCATAAGTCTTATTTTTCTTGAGGAAAATATATTCAATAAAATTTGAGGGTGACGCCAAAAAGAGATAAGCCAGCAGCCAATAAAAATACGGCACCTCAGCGCTCCCATTGAGCATGGCTTGAAACTGCTGCTTGAAAACCAGCAAAAACAAAACGGACAGCGTACTAAATCCAAGCAATAACAAAAAACTGTTAAAGTAAAGGTTTGACGATTGATTTCGGGCATCAACATCCATTTTAGCCTCCTCATCATCCAATGCCAAAAATGTTTGTAGCACACCCCGAAGCCAAAAGAAGGAAAGCGCTCCGGCAATAAATAAAAAAGATTCGTACTGCCCGATCTCATGCCGGGGATAAAAGCGAACCAAAACCACCCCAACCAGAAATAAAACAGCAAACCGCAGCAACTGAATAAACTGCAAACTGGAAATTGTTGTTATGTATTTTCGTAGAAAAATCATGTTCTTCTTCCTTCTCTGCGTCATTAAACCAAATGCATTTCATAACAGAGAAAGTGTTTCAGCTCATAGACTGACAGTTGCTCCCTCATGCAATACAAACAAAAAATCAGCACGCTTCAAAACCGATCTATTCCTGAAAAAAGTGATCGGCCAAAACCTTCGCAAATATATACATCATCATCCTCGAGATGACGGCAGAGGCATAAATTCAATTACGACAACTGTTCAGTCCGCGCAGAGCTGTTCTCATTTACAAAGACTCCACCCCATATATCGAAAAGAGTTAGCCGAAATTGCATTTAATGAAAACAACGCTGCATATGCCTATAGAACGAGGTTCAAGATAGCTAATTTCCGGAAAGGACAACTTCCAAACACACATCAACTAGAGAAATCGAAGCGATTGCACAAAACAACCTTCCCGCTTAGAGCAAATCAGTCCATTTTAGCAAGAATTTTCTGAATCAGAATTAACCAAACAAGCCTAAATAAAAAGACAAAACGATACAAAAATACATTAAAAACATTGAATAAACCCGTAATTTAGAGCGCTTTTAAACTACTTCACAAAGCCCTCACAAAGACACACATACAGGAACACAACAACTACAAGAACAGGACAAAACCGGACAAATATCCATCAATCCATACATTATCATAGGTCTATTTATAAATATAGATATATTTGTATGCAAAACAAGAACTTTAGTTCAACGAATTTGGCTCAAATTAAACCCTACACTATGAAAGTCATGTATAAAAACATACTTTTTATCGTCATCGCAATTATTGCTGCTCTTGTTCTGGTCAATGTACTTCACCAAGAAGCGTCGTACAACCTCAAGCTGGAAACCCTCAAGCAGGAATATGCCATCAAACCAACGTCTTCAGTCGATCACAGCAAACTTCCGGCACTACAACGAAAGTTTAAAACCCCTCAGGAAGTCACCGAGGCCTGTATCTCGTGCCACACAGAAACGCACAAAGAGGTCATGGCCTCGTCGCACTGGAACTGGGAACGCCTTTCGTATGTTGAAGGGCGCGGAATTTCAGCCTCCGGAAAAAACACGGTCCTCAACAATTTCTGTATTGGCTCCAACTCCAATCAACAAGCCTGCGCGGCCTGCCATATTGGCTATGGCATGAATGACAATCATTTTGACTACAACAATGCCTTGAATGTGGATTGCATGGTCTGTCACGACAATAGCGAAGAATACCAAAAAGGATCTTCCATGGCAGGCTATCCTGACCGAACGGTTAATCTCGAAAAAGTAGCCCAATCGGTTGGTATTCCGCAGCGCAATAATTGTGGCTCCTGCCATTTCTTCAGTGGTGGTGGAAACAACGTCAAGCATGGCGACCTGGAAGTGGCACAATTATCAACCACCCGCGAGGTGGATGTTCACATGGCTGTCAACGGAATGAACATGACTTGCGTAGATTGCCACACCGCTGAAAATCATCAAATCAAAGGCAAGCTTTATTCGGTATCGACAAGCAATACTGACCGGGCCACCTGCGAACAGTGCCACTCCACAACACCGCACTTCAGCCACGTACTCAACCGACACGGCTCCAAAGTATCGTGCCAGACCTGTCACATTCCGGAATACGCCAAGGTAAATGCCACTAAAATGGCTTGGAAATGGTCGGAAGCCGGAAAGCTAAAAGATGGCCAGCCATATTCAGAGGAAGACTCCATTGGCAACCATCGGTACCTATCCATTAAAGGTTCTTTTAAATGGGAGAAAAATGTCAAACCCGATTATGTCTGGTTCAATGGAACTGCAGACCAATACCACCTGGGCGACAGCATTACGACAGTCCCCTTGCAAATCAACACGCTGAACGGATCTTACAACGACAGAAACTCTAAAATCATTCCTGTAAAGATTCATGTGGGCGATCAAATATACGATAAGGAATTTAAGCGACTGATTCAACCCAAACTCTATGCAGCCAACCAAGGCGACAGTGCTTTCTGGAAAGATTTTGACTGGAAGAAAGCAGCCGCTGCTGGAATGCACGATGTAGGCTTACCATTCAGCGGCGATTATGGGTTCATTGAAACAGAAATGTACTGGCCCATCAATCATATGGTGGCTCCCAAAGAACAAGCATTGAGCTGTGTGGAATGCCACTCGCGCGATGGACGCCTGGCCGAGCTAACCGGTTTTTACATTCCCGGGCGTGACCGCAATAAACCACTTGACACAGCAGGTAGCTGGCTGATCGTTTTGGCTCTTGTTGCCGTTATCGGGCATGGACTCATGCGGGTGTTATCCACCATCATTAAAAATAAATACGAAAAGCAGGTCATTGACTATGACCAGCCTGATATAACCGACTAATTCCAAAAGATTAAAATTCACTTCAAATTAACTTATCAAACAATGCGAAAAGTATATATCTACAAAGGATTTGAACGCTTCTGGCACTGGACTCAAGCGTCACTCATCATGTTTTTGGCTCTGACTGGTTTTGAAGTGCATGGGGCTTTCGAAATCTTCGGGTTCGAGAAAGCGGTCCAGTTTCACCGGGTTGCCTCCTGGATGCTCATTGGCCTGATTGTATTTGCTATTTTTTGGCACATCACAACCGGCGAATGGAAGCAGTACATTCCAACAACGAAAAAACTAAAAGAACAAGTATTCTATTACCTGTTCGGAATCTTCAAAGGCGAAAAACACCCAACAACAAAAACAGAACTCAGCAAGCTAAACCCCTTACAGCGCATGGTCTACCTGAGCTTCAAGCTCATATTAATTCCGATGACTGTTGTTTCCGGCATCTTCTATTTGCTTTATAAAACAATTGACCAAAACAATCTCGTGGTCGTCGAAGAATACCCTTTGGAAGACATTGCCTTTTGGCATACGCTGGGAGCCATCCTCCTCATCGTATTCCTGATCGTGCATGTGTACATGACCACTACTGGAGACACCCCTACCTCCAACATCAAGGCGATGCTGACTGGCTATGAAGATCTGGAAGATACTCCTATTGAAAATGAATCACCAAAAAACATCCAATAAGATGAAACCAAAACCATATATGAATCCTTATTTAGCCGGTTTCTTACTGGGACTGGTTCTGTTAGTTACTATCTACATCACGGGCCGCGGACTGGGAGCCAGCGGAGGTGTCAAAAGCGTCGTGCTCACCCTAATTTCGGACCTGGCACCCTCACACACGGCCAGCACACCCTACCTGTCCAACTATGCTGAAACGCATCCTGGCGGGCCATTAAAAGACTGGTTATTTTTTGAAATTATGGGTGTCATTATCGGGGCTTTCCTTTCGGGCGTAATCAGCAACCGGATGGGTTTAAAACTGGAACGCGGCCCCAAAATAACCAACCTAACCCGGATTGTCGCAGCAATCATTGGCGGTTTCCTCTTTGGTCTGGGTTCGCAGCTGGGACGAGGCTGCACCAGCGGAGCAGCCTTAAGCGGAATGGGTGTCATGTCGCTTGGAGGCATCATCACCATGCTGGCCATCTTCGGAACGGGATATTTTTTCGCCTATTTTTTCCGAAAACTCTGGCTTTAACATCACATTCAATCATTCAGTAAATCAATTATTCAATAGATTATGGGACCATTAGTACCTTATCTTATTAGCAACGAATTTAACTTGATGATTGCCTTGCTTGCAGGCATCGGGTTTGGCTTTGTATTGGAACAAGCCGGCTTTTCGTCAACAAAAAAACTAGCGGGTTTATTCTACGGATATGACTTCACCGTTTTAAAAGTATTCTTCACCGCCGGCGTAACAGCCATGATTGGAGTTCTGCTTTTCGGGCACTGGGGAATACTCGAATTGAGCCTAATCTACATCAACCCGACGTTTTTATGGTCAGCCCTGCTAGGCGGAGCAATCATGGGACTTGGTTTTATTATCGGAGGTTTTTGCCCCGGAACCAGTATCTGTGCGGCCGCGATCGGTAAGCTCGATGGCGTCGCCTTTGTGTTTGGCTCGGCACTTGGCATCGTGGCATTTGCCGAAAGCTTTCCATTTTTCGAAGACATCTACCTGGCCGAAAACTGGGGCCCCTTGCTTATAAACGAGCAGCTGGGCTTATCAAAACCGGTGTTTGCCGTACTGCTCACTGCCATTGCCCTAATCGCTTTTTACCTGACGCACTTAATTGAGAATAAAGTGACCAAGCACCCAACAGAAGTTACCCCAAAGAAACGAATCAATTACGTGGTCGCCGGAGTCCTTGGCTTCTTTCTGATTGGAATCGTCGGCTTCACGCCTTCAACGGAAGAAATAATCGAAAATCGGGTAAGCTCCCCCCAAAGACATGCCGAATATCCCTTCAACGAAGTCAGCTCAGATCAGCTGGCCTTTGAAATTGCCAATAATTTCCATCAGATCAACATTATTGATGTACGATCTCCCGAGGCATTCGAGGAGTATCACCTTCCTTTGGCGATCAACATTCCTGCTGATGAGATTATGGATCGGAAATGGCAGAAAATATTTGATCAGAAAATTAAAACCAATTATTTCTACGCTGACGGCGAAAGTCTGGCTAAAAAAGCCTATTTATTATCAAACTACGCAGGAAAGTCCGCCAATTGCCTACTCAAAGACTCTTCAGCCGAATTCAGGCTAATCTATTCCAACATAAATCCACCAGCAGCCACTGCATCTAAAGAGCTCTTGAACACCTATCACTACCGAAAAAAACTAGCCGAAGATATGGATAAGCTGGTTGAAGCCATGAGCAACCTGAATAAACCTGTAGAGATAAAAACCGCTGTAGTCAAAGGTGGATGTTAACGAAATACCCACAAAGTCGAAGTTTTATACGCCTATAAAAATCAGAACGCCTCAGACATCTGCAACAAGAAGAGCGAACCAATTGGTTCGCTCTTCTTGTTGTCGTTCTCTTTTGCCTTTTCATAAACAAACCTAAAAAAAAGCCACCAATCGGTCAAATTTCCGAGTCTGTTGATTATCCGTCCCCGATTTTCACCCGTCTTTTAATAAAGAAATAGTCACCCCTGTTCATTTATACTGATCAAAACCTGTTCAAACCCCACCTGCCAAATCAGACCAACAAACAACCCTCTGTTTATCATCACATTAAAACAAGACATCCCCCTGAATCCTCCTTGAAATCTTGCCGCCAGCCCATATGCCCCCATTTCGTTTCATCAACATTTTTCAAAAATATTTTTCAAAAATGTTGATGAAACTATTTCAGGAAAAATAAAAATGTTATATTTGCACCCGCTTACGAATAGCAACGATGCCTAAAGCATCGAAACATGGTGGTTGTAGCTCAGTTGGTTAGAGCACTGGATTGTGGTTCCAGGGGTCGTGGGTTCAAATCCCATCATCCACCCAAGAAAATTAACCCAATTAATTGTTTAACAATTGATTGGGTTTTTTCTTTTTTTGTTCCAGACATAAACAGACAGGCTTCTTGCTTGTTTAGTTTCTTTAGTCAACCAATCCAAACGGACTAAACGAAATAAATACCTACAAAACGGATTAAAACTCCAGCACAGTTTATTTCGCTCGTTTATTCCTAATTTTGAATTTAAGAAACACAGGAGATACCACGAAATGGAAAATTCAACATACAACTTCACTCCCCTTTCCGGCTATGAAAATTTTGAAGCGACCACTCAAATCATCATTTCCGAAATCCTGAGGCGCAAATTGCCTTTCGAGATCATCGACGCCAACAACAACCTGCTGGCCGTTACCTTCAACAACAAAGAATACATTATACATGAAGGAACCATTTCTGACGCAAACAGCCTGATTGCCTACTGGATTTCAAATGATAAATGGATGACCCGGCAATTTCTGAAACGACGAAACATCAGGCAAGCCAAAGGAGTTTTGCTACAGCGGGATTACACAGCCGAGCAGCTCGGCACGATTGATTTTCCGGCAGTAGTAAAACCGGCCAACACCGATCACGGCATTGCCGTAAGCACCAACATCCAAACAACCGATGAGCTTCAGGAAGCCATCAAGCGGGCTTTTCAGCATGCCGATAAAGTGATTGTGGAAGAGTACTTCACCGGCCGAGAATACCGTTTCCTGGTTGTTGACAGCCAGGTACGAGCCATTGCCTATCGCGAACCAGCCAATATTTCGGGCGACGGCAAGCATACAATTCGGCAATTGATTGAGCTAAAAAACAGAGGCAGAGGAACCGATTACCGACATCCGTTGTTAAAGATTACGATTGACGATGAAGTGCTTCGCCACCTCAAAGCCTTGGGATTAAATCCGGATAGTATTTTGAAACCAGAAGAAAAAGTGTCTTTACGTAAAAACTCGAATCTGAGCACAGGCGGAGACAGCATTGATGTCACCGACGACATGCCGGACTTTTACAAACAAGTAGCCATTAAGGCAGCACAGGCGGGAGGCCTCAACATCGCCGGAATTGATATCATCATTCAAGCGATTGATCGAACACCATCAACTGAAAACTACATTGTAGTCGAGCTAAACGCGCCGGCCATGCTGTCGATGCACGATTTTCCCTACATTGGCAAAAATCGGCATGTGGAAAAATATGTCCTTGACAGCATCCTGAATTCAAAATAAATTACGCTTGCTCGGTTAACAATATGATTAATCGACAAGCAAATCCAACATGAGAACGACAACTTCAGGCTCATGTTAATTAGTAATTTGGCATCATGACGGAAATCGAAAAACAACAAGAGATACAACATAAATCGCAACTGGTTGCTTATTTTGAGCGCGGGAACAAGCCTCCTGAAAAATGGGGAATTGGTACCGAACACGAAAAATTCCTTTACGAGCAAAGCTCCTTAAAGCGACTGGATTACGCATCAGAATCAGGGATCCGAACGATTCTAAGACACATGCAACAATACGGATGGGACCCCATTATGGAGCAAGACAAAATCATTGGACTAAGTCAGGACGGTGCTTCCATAACCCTGGAGCCAGGAGGACAATTTGAGCTGTCAGGCAAAAATTTCAGCACCATCCACCAGACCTACATGGAAACCAAAAAGCATTTTGAAGAGCTGAAAATGATTTGTCACAAGTTTGGCTTTTTTAGCCTGCCCATGGGCGTTGATCCGCTATGGCGTGTTGACGAGCTGCCCTGGATGCCCAAATCCCGTTATGCACTTATGCGTAGCTACATGCCCACTAAAGGAAAACTGGGGCTGGAGATGATGACCAATACAGCCACCATTCAGGTCAATCTGGATTATGCCAGCGAAGCAGATATGATTCAGAAAATGCGTATAGCACAAGCTTTGCAGCCTATCGCAACAGCCATCTTTGCAAATTCACCCTTCACCGGAGGAAAACCAAATGGCTATTTAAGTTATCGGGCACAAATCTGGAATGACACCGATCCTGACCGCTGTGGCTTTTTGCCTTTCATTTTTGATGAAGGATTTGGCTTCGAACACTGGGTTGACTATCTTCTGAATGTCCCCATGTACTTCATTTACCGCGATAATCAATTTCTTCCAGCCAATGGAATGACATTTAAAGATTTTATGGATGGTAAACACACGTTAAAACCAACCATGAACGACTGGGAAACACATGCCTCTACGGTTTTCCCCGATGTTAGACTAAAGCAATTTATTGAAATGCGCGGGGCCGATGCCAGCTGCGTGAATCACATTGCGGCACTTTCAGCCTTTTGGGTTGGACTGTTGTATGATACGAAAAGTCGAAACGAAGCCTACGAACTGATCTCGAATTGGGACATCGAAACCATGCAAGCCATCAGAGCTCAGGTGCCCAAGGCCGGCTTAAATGCCTCCAGTGGAAACATCCATGTTGGCCAAATAGCGATACAACTCTACCGGATCGCCCTGGCTGGACTCACCCGCCGGTCACAACTGTGCGGTTCCGAGGACGAAAGTCAATACCTCGATCCGGTACGTGATATAACAGCAAGTGGTGTCACCCAAGCCGAAAGGCTGCTAGACCGCTACCACACCACTTACCATGAAGATGTAAGGGAACTATTATACAACTGGCAGAGATTACAATTGCAAAGCTGTCCAAACGAATAAACAAATACTGACTCGCTATCTGAAAGATCCGACATGCACGGGAACAGATAAGCATAAAAGCACATAAACGAACCATGTTTTCAAAACTGAAGTTCTTACTCAACTACATGCATCAATACCGTTGGTGGTACACCGGAGGAATTCTCTTTCTGGCCCTTACCGTCTGGGTATCGGTTTCCATTCCCGAATATATACAACGCGCCATCGACCTCATCGCTCTGGGGCGTTTGGGCAACGAATCAGATTTTACCAACAATGTATTGATCATTGTTGGTCTGGCTGCAACCTTAATCGTAGTGCGTTCCCTCTCGCGAATCTTGATTTTCATTCCAGCCCGGCTCGTCGAAAAACAACTGAAAGGCGAACTCTTCAAAAAGCTATCCTCCTTTGGTAAGGATTATTACGATGAAAATTCCACCGGGACCATCATCTCCCGCATCAACAATGATATTAACGGAGTGCGACTGATCACCGGATTTGGCTTTCTACAGATTGGCAACATCTTGTTTTCCCTATCGCTAACACCCTATAAGATGTGGCACCTCTCTCCCGCCCTAACACTGTACTGCTTTATTCCGATGGTGGTCATCTTTGTGGTGGTGCGCATTGGGATGGCTGTAATGGTGAAAAATACACGTCGGCAAATGAATATTCTTCAGAAGCTCTCCGGAAAAACCATTTCTTTTCTGTCGGGGAATAGTGTCATCAAAAGCTACAATATTTATGATTACGCCGAACAGGAAGTTCAAAAGGAAAACATTTCCCTGTTTGAGGCGACCATGAAAATAACCTGGATCCGATCGTTCATTATGCCCATGCTCGCCAACCTCGGACAAATCCTCAAGATTGTGGTGCTGCTTGTTGGCGGAATGTACGTTATAAACGGAAAGTTCACCATTGGAGAACTAACTGCATACATCGCTTATGCCGCCCTATTGAGTCACCCCATCATGGGACTGGGCTGGGTACTCACCATTTTCCAGCAAGGTTTTGTGGGCATAAGCAGCCTGCAAACTATTATGGATCGCCAAGGACCGGACGAACATCGGCAGCTACTTCAGCAGCAAGAGAAAAAGCAGCTTTTCCAATCGGGTATCGAAGTCAAAAACTTAAGTTTCACCTATCACAATGGCGACCGACCGGCCTTGCAAGACATCTCCTTTTCCATCAACCCCGGACAGGTCGTTGGCATCACCGGCCAGGTAGGCTCCGGCAAAACAACATTGATCAACTGTTTGAATGGCTATTTACGCCCCGAAAAAGACATGATCTTTTTTGGTGAGCAAGATGCTGCCGAGCTAAAGAGCGCAACAATCCGTTCTGCGGTACGCACCGTTAGCCAAGAGGTTTTTCTTTTTTCTGATAGCATTGAAAACAACATTACCTTCGGATCAACGAAAGCTACAAAGCGAAATAATTTCGAAGAGGTCATTTATAAAAGTGCATTTGCCGATGAACTGACTCGTTTTACACATCAGGAAAAAACACTGGTGGGCGAAAAAGGCATTATGCTTTCCGGAGGACAAAAACAACGTATCAGCCTGGCACGAGCACTTTACACCCCTTGCGACCTGCTTATCCTGGACGATGTTTTTTCGGCCGTAGACACCGATACGGAACGCTTCCTAATCAAACAAATCTTTGATCAGCGAGCGGCAAAAAGCCTGCTCGTCATCTCAAACCGGATCAGTGTGCTGGAAAAAACGGATTTCACTCTGGTACTCGAAGATGGGCGAATGGCTGCCAAGGGAAGTCATCAGGAACTCCTGAGCCAATCAGACTTTTATCGGGAAATATTGACCTTACAACAAGAAAACTAATTGAACACGTCAACACAAGTGCAATGATAAACGCAAGCCAAAAAATTCTCAAAACAAAAGACTGGCAACTGCTTCGGCGGTTTGCCCGCTATTTTGTTCCACATAAAAAGTGGCTTTATCTCAGTATCGCCTCTATTCCGATTACAACCACAGCCGGCATCCTTTTTTTATGGCTGGTCGAAAATATTGTGGACAACTACATTGTCCCGGGAAATGTAGAAGGCCTGCTATTACAGGTTATTCTTCTTGCTGTTGTTCTCATTGTCAACTTACTATTTGATGGCATTTACAGCTATTCGTTTTCAAAATCAGGTGGGCTGGCCATTGTCGATGTACGCAAAAAACTGTTTGGAAAATCCTTGCGCTTCCCGCTAAGCTATTTCGATAAAAAGCCAATTGGAGTCACCTTGTCGCGACTAACCAGCGACATGGAATCCATTTCAGAATCGTTTGCCACTGGCATACTGGGTTTACTGGCCGACAGCATCAAAACCCTAGCCTTGGTTGGCTACCTCTTTTTCCTCAACTGGCGACTCACCTTGGTTTTACTACTAGTCGTGCCTCTTATTATTCTGGTGATGCGTTATCTTCGAAAAAAGATAAGAGCAGCTTACAACAACTCACGCACCAGTCTGGCCAAGTCAGCTGCCTACCTGCAGGAAGCCCTAAACGGAATGAAAACCATTCAACTTTATGCGGCTGAAAATGAAGCATGGGAGAAATACGATGCGTTGAACAAGCAATATTGCGACGCCCAAAACAAGTCGAACGTATACGATTCAGCCCTGTACTCGCTGGTTGAAGGTATCACTTCCGTTGCCACGGCTTTGGTTATTTGGTATGGTGCCGTTCAAATTTGGGATTACGGCTTCACCATGGGTGTGCTTATTGTATTTGTAACCACCCTCGAACGTCTTTTTGTTCCAGTTAAGCAGTTTGCCCAGCAGATTTCGACCATCCAGCGGGCCTTGTCAGCCCTGGAACACATCAACGAACTGTTTGAGCAGCAAGTAGAAGATCCCACAGAAGATCGTACAAAGGCAAAACCTCAGGCCCTGCCACTCCACGAAATTGAATTTAACAAGGTCTCCTTCCGATATTCTGAAGATACGCCCGATGTTTTGAAAAACATCTCCTTCAAACTTCGAAAAGGCGACCGCCTGGCCTTGGTCGGAACAACGGGGTCCGGAAAATCAACCATCATCAAACTGCTGGCAAAAACCTACACCGGCTATCGAGGCTCAATCAGAATCAACGGGATTGAATTGACCGACCTGCCACTGGCTCAGATTCGGGAAACAATATCGGTCATGCAGCAAGATATTTTCATGTTCAACAATACTATTGAATTCAACATATCGCTAGGCCGCGAGTCCATTTCCCAAAGCGACGTAAAACAGGCTGCCTCCTTCGTTTTTGCCAACCATTTCATTCACCAACTGCCTGGCGGATACAATTTTGTTATTCAAGATAATGGTGACAACCTTTCGAAAGGACAGGCCCAGCTGATTTCGTTTGCGCGTGCCATTTGCAGCAACAGCGAACTAATCATTCTGGATGAAGCAACCAGTGCGGTAGACTCGCTGACCGAACAATACATCCAGCAAGCCATTGCCAATATCTTCTCGCTGAAAACCGTTATCGCGGTGGCTCACCGACTCAGTACGATCAAAAATTCAGACTTAATTCTCGTTTTGGAAGACGGTCGGATTATTGAACGCGGGAACCACGACGAACTACAAAAGCAAGGTGGAAAATACGCGCAATTATTGCATCAGTTTGAAGAGGAAAATAAAGGCGTAGAATAAAAAATCAGATAAAAAAGACAGCCACACCCAGCACCGTAATGACGGCTCCGACAATTTCTTTCCAATTGACCTTTTCCTTGAAAATAAGGATAGCAGGTGGAATGATCAACACCGGAACAATGGCCATAATCGTAGCGGCAATACCGGCCTTGGTATGTTGAACGGCAAGAAGTGAAAAGGAGACGCCTAAGAAAGGACCAAAAAAGGAGCCAAGCGTAATGCGCTTCATCGCCGAGGTGTTTTTCAAGGCAGCCCACACCCGCTGGTAGCGCTTCATAAAAACAAACAGCACCGCAAACCCTACGATTCCGGTCATTACCCGAATTTGCGAGGCCGCAAAAGCGTCGTAATCTCCCATCCCTTTTTTACTCAATACCAGACCAGTTGCCTGTCCGAGCGCTCCACCCAGTGCAAGCAGAATACCGGGCACACTGTATGCTGAAGTTAAACGCTTTCGAATTTTCTGCCCCCCGTTCAATGTACTGTTTTCCCGCTTCAAAATAACCATACTGATTCCCCAGAGGGTAATGCCCATGCCTACCCAATTCATGGGCGACAAGACTTCATCCAGCATGAAATAAGAAATGAAAGCTGTGAACGGTGGTGTCATTGCCATGATTAGCATGGAGATGCGGGCACCAACAACAACAAAAGCCTGAAATAAAAGTAAATCTCCAATAACAAAACCAATTAAGCCAGACAAGGCCAACCAGCCCCACTGGTATAAGGTTGCATCGAACGGGAACCACATGCCGCGTGAGAGCTGCGTATAAAGAGAATAAATAAAAAACGCGATAACCAAACGAATCAGATTAACAGCCAGCGACCCCACTTTTTTACCTGCTGACTCAAAAGCCATACTGGTAACGGTCCAAAACACAGCCGTTAACAAAGCGGCAATTTCGCCCCAATAAGCCGCCATTATGAAAAGTCCTCCTTTGCTCGACAAGGGAAAGATAAACTGGACCGTAGTCTGTCGTGAATAACCATTAATATCATTAGAGAGAATAATTTCGATTGGCTCAAAAATAATTAAATAATTCAAGCCCCAACCAAATATCATTCAGCTTTTCCTCTTCATCTTTTCTGATTGCAGGAGATTCTTTTATCTTCGAAAATAAAAAAAACATATGCGATTATTAATCCTCAATAGCGCCGAACCCGCAGTTACAGAATTTGCTGAAAACATTGCTAAGATCCTTCAAAAAAAGGAGGTGACTTATGACCTGAAAAACTACCGATCCTGCCTCAACACCGATTGGTCAAACTACAGAGGCATCCTGATTTCAGGCTCGCCTCAAGGCGATGACATCGTGGAACACCATCAGCCCTATTTTCAGTGGATCAAATCCTTTCCAAAACCAATTATGGGCATTTGCGCTGGCCACCACATCACCGGAGCCATGTATGGCGCGGAGTACCTTCGCAGCCTTGAACCGGAATCAGGCGATTGTTCCGTAGAAATTGTTCAGGACGATCCTATTTTTAAAGATTTCCCAAAAACGTTCATCGCTCGGCAAATGCATAATGACTCCATCAGTTTGCCCCACAATTTTATTCATTTAGCCCAGTCATCGGCCTGTTACAACCAAGCCATGAAGCATACTAAAAAGCCCCTGTATACTTTTCAGTTCCACCCGGAATACCTGAACCCAAAGCTCATTGAGAATTTTGTAACCATCTGTGCAGACTTTGCAGACTAATCTGAATTGAAAGATAAGTTCACATTACTTTTTGATCCTTTTTTAGTTTTAGAGGTACCAATTAATAAAAACATTGCTTTAATTAGCATGATAAAATCTGAAGAGCAATCTTCATATTTGTTACTCATGAATGAAAGGCCGTCTAACCAGCGGCCTTTCTGCGTATAAACAAAAAGGCCAGGCACTGCAAAAATTAAAACACGAAAAAGCCAGTGCCCTCAGACACCGACTTTCACTCATTTTTGGCAAAATGTGCATTGTCTCAACCGCAATGCGATAGTTCCATTTAAGTTTCTCCCCAAACTATTTTTCAAAAATAACGGCTTGTTCATGAACACCGCTAACAGAACGCCCCGATGGGTCTGCGTTGTTTTGAAACGAGACATCCCAGGCGAGGGCTTCGGCGGTACTGCAAGCAATCGAAGGCACGGAAGGCACGCAGGAAGCTGCTGCATCGGATGGAAAATGCTCTTCAAAGATACTGCGGTACAAATATTCTTCTTTCGATCGTGGGGTATTTATTGGAAAACGGAAGCTGGCATTGGTCATCTTCTCGTCCGAAACCTGCTCTTTCGCAATTTCTTTTAGGGTGTCAATCCAGCCATAACCCACACCATCGGAGAACTGTTCTTTCTGTCGCCAAGTCACACTTTCAGGCAACAGGTCTTCAAAGGCTTTGCGGACCACCCATTTTTCCATGCGGCCACTTCCGGCCATTTTCGCTTCAGGATTTAAGCGCATAGCAACATCGATAAATTCTTTATCCAGAAAAGGAACACGCCCCTCAACACCCCAGGCCGCCAATGACTTATTGGCCCGCAAACAATCGTAAAGGTTAAGCTTATTCAGCTTACGCAACGTTTCTTCATGAAATTCCTTGGCGTTAGGTGCCTTGTGAAAATACAGGTAGCCACCAAAAATCTCGTCTGCCCCTTCACCGGTCAGCACCATTTTAATCCCCATCGATTTAATAACCCGTGCCAGCATATACATCGGAGTCGATGCCCGGATAGTCGTCACATCATACGTTTCGATGTGGTAGATGACATCTCTGATAGCGTCCAGGCCTTCCTGGATGGTATAATGAATTTCATGGTGAATCGTTCCGATATGATCAGCCACTTTACGGGCAGCTTCCAGGTCGGGCGAACCATCCAGCCCAATAACAAAAGAGTGCAACTGCGGCCACCAGGCATCTTTCTGATCCCCTTCCTCAATACGTTTAGCTGAAAATTTCTTCGCCAAAGCTGAGGTCACGGAAGAATCGAGCCCTCCTGAAAGCAACACCCCATACGGCACATCAGACATCAGCTGCCGATGCACAGCTTCTTCCATTGCCTTTTTCAAGGCTGGAATACTGGCTTCGTTAGCCTTAACATTCTCGAAATCCGTCCAGTCGCGGGTCCACCAGCGTTTGATTTCACCATCTTTGCTATACAAATAACTAGCCGGCGGAAATTCCTGAATTTTAGTACAAACGCCCTCTAACGATTTCAGTTCCGAACCGACATAAAAGTTCCCCGATTTATCCCAGCCCATGTAGAGCGGAATAATACCGATATGATCGCGCCCTATCAGGTACGCATCATTTTCTTCATCGTATAAGGCAAAGGCAAAAATACCATTCAAATCATCCAGAAAGTCAACCCCTTTTTCCTTATACAAAGCCAAAATAACCTCGCAGTCTGACCCAGTCTGATACGCATAAGAATCTTTGGTTTGCTCACGAATTTCGCGATGATTGTAAATTTCACCATTCACCCCAAGGATAAGTTTCCGATCGTCACTATACAAAGGCTGACCTCCTGACTCGGGATCAACAATAGATAAACGCTCATGGGCAATAATCGCTTTTTGCCCACAATAAATGCCAGACCAGTCTGGTCCTCGATGCCTTAGCTTTTTTGATTGCTCCAAGACCTGAGGTCTCAATTCCTGAGCATCTGTTTTCAAATCAAATACACCTACTATTCCACACATATTGCCAGTAATTTAAAAAATGAGTTATCAATTTGATATTACAAGAACTCAAAACTAATCATTTTGTTCTTATTTAAAACCACAAATTGACGTTTTAACACAAAAACAATAGCTTTTAATGTCACAAATATCACATTACAGGCTTTTTTCACTCAATTTGAAAACACGAATTAATAAGCCCCCCCCCGAAAAGCAGAAGGCTAAATTTATAACTAAGAGCAAAAAGCAAAACACAGCAACTAAAAACACATAGGCTTAACCCTATTTTATCACGAAAAACGCCACCCACCCCCAATAAGAGCAACACCAATCCCTGATCCAATAAACAATGCAACGTAGGAACAAAAAAAAGAGCAGCTCATACATGAACTGCTCTTTTATTTTAAAATGTATTTCGTTTTCTACAAGAAGATCCACTGCGTTACAATGTAAACTGGCAATAAAATAATGATTGAGAATTTAAAGATATAGCCAAAGAAACTTGGCATATCAATTTTATTCTCTTCGGCAATCGCCTTCACCATAAAGTTTGGTCCGTTACCAATATAGGTCATGGCTCCAAAAAACACAGCACCCAGACTGATGGCTTTCAACAGCACTTCAGGAATGTGAGCAACCAGTTTTGCACCACCAAACTGATCAACCATCCCCAGGGCTAAATTATGAAAAGACACAGCAGTTGGCGCATTGTCCAGGAAAGAACTTAGGGTTCCGGTGGCATAGTAAAAATGCATGGGGGTCGACAGACCAAATGAATGGGCATTTTCTTTTAAGTAAAGCAAAGCCGGAACCATCGTAATAAAAATCCCCAGGAATAGATAGGCAACCTCTATAATTGGTGCCCAGGTAAATCTATTCTCTTGGTAGCGCATTTTGCTGTTGGTGAATACCAAAGATAAAATGGCCATCAGTAAAATCACACCTTCACGAATAAAACCCAGGTAATGATTTTCATGAATAGCATGAATGTATTGCTGATTCAAAAAAGCAACAGCCAACACGACACCAATCAAAAAGACAAAGTTTAGGTTCCCTTTCAGTTTGATAGGCTCCACATGCGAACGATCCTCAGCAATGGATGCTGGAGACTCTTTTTTATGGTAATACGTATCGAAGATGAAATAAATCAGCAACAGTAGAATATTGGCAAAAAGCCAAGGGCCAACTAAGCCAAAAAACCAGGAGAAGGGCGCACCTCTTAAATACAGCAAGAACAAGGGTGGATCTCCCAGCGGAGTCAACATTCCACCAGCATTAGCCACAATAGCAATAAAAAAGAGAATGGTGTGTACTTTAAACTTACGCTCCGAGTTGGTTTTAATCACCGGACGAATCAACAACATCGCTGCTCCGGTAGTTCCCATAAATGAAGCAAGTAAACCTCCGATAGCCAGAAAAAGAGTATTGACTGCCGGCTTGGCTTCGATATCACCTTTCAAGTGAATACCTCCGGTAATCACAAACAGTGCTCCCAATAAAATAATGAAAGGGACATAATCAAAAAGCATTTGGTGGATAAGCTCATGATGCAGGCCTTTAACAATCAAAACGATTGCCAATGGTACTCCCAAAATCAATGACACTTTTAACTTATTTATATTTTCCTCCCACCAGTGATGGAAAAATAAAGGACCTATTGCAATAAAGAGCAACATAGCCACAAACGGTAAGGATAACCATAAGGGCATACTTTCTACAGTTCCATGGTTCATAATCTAAATCTTATTCGTTTTTGATTCGATGTCGAAAATAAAAAAATATTCTCCAACAAAATTGTAATATATTTTATAACATCAGCTGACGTTCGCTGTTTGAGCTTATTTAGTTCAATTCTAAATCCAAAGCAAACCCCCACTCCATCAGGTCGAGTAAATAAAAAAGGGACCTAAGTCCCTTATAATATTCTAAAAATGTATTTACACATTAAAACGGAAATGCATGATGTCGCCATCCTGAACAACATACTCCTTTCCTTCGACAGCCATTTTACCTGCTTCCTTGCAAGCTTGTTCTGAGCCTAAAGTCACAAAGTCGTTGTATTTAATGACTTCGGCCCGGATAAATCCTTTCTCAAAATCAGAGTGAATAACTCCAGCAGCCTGAGGTGCTTTATATCCTCTATGATAGGTCCATGCCCGAACTTCTTTAACTCCAGCGGTAAAATAAGTTTCTAACTGAAGTAACTGATACGCTGTTTTAATCAGCTTATTCACGCCGGACTCTGTCAAGCCCAAGTCCTCCAAAAATAGTTGACGCTCGTCGAAGTCCTCCAATTCTGCAATATCAGCTTCCGTAGCAGCAGCAATCATTAGCATCTCGGCCCGCTCTTCTTTTATGGCTTCTTTAAGAGCCTCCACATGAGCATTTCCATCTACAACAGCCGCTTCATCCACATTGCATACATATAAAACCGGCTTATTGGTCAGCAACTGGAGATCTTTAGCTAGCTTAGCATCACTTTCATCCAACTCAACAGTACGCGCCGATTTTCCCTGAAGCAAAACCTCCTTGTATATTGATAGTACTTTAAACATGCGTTTGGCTTCCGGATCATTGCCGGTACGAGCCTGCTTTTCGACTTTCGCAATGCGGCTTTCAACCGTTTCCAAATCTTTCAGCTGCAACTCAATATCGATGGTTTCTTTATCACGAACCGGGTCAATCGTTGTATCAACATGGGTTATATTTTCATTTTCGAAACAACGCAACACATGAATAATGGCATCTGTTTCGCGGATATTACCAAGGAACTTATTTCCCAATCCTTCGCCTTTGCTCGCGCCACGAACCAGACCGGCAATATCAACAATTTCAACGGTTGTAGGCAACACACGCTCTGGGTTAACCAACTTCTCCAGTTTAATCAGCCGATCGTCCGGAACCGTGATCACCCCAATATTGGGTTCAATCGTACAAAAAGGAAAATTTGCCGATTGCGCTTTTGCATTTGACAAACAATTGAACAAGGTTGACTTTCCCACATTCGGAAGTCCTACAATACCACACTTTAAAGCCATTCTTTCTCTTCTTAAAAATTGAGGGGCAAAGTTAATCCTTTTTGACTATTTTTGGACATCCAATTTTTGCCTTGGATAATAATTTAACAATGCAGTCTGAATAAGCGAGATGAAAGCAACTATATCACTAGTCCGCCTTTCATTACACAGTGCTTTTCACCAACAAAAAACAAAAACGCTCTACTAAATTGCGGAGCCCGATTAAACTTTCACGAAGAAAACGAATCTATCATACTAAATCATCCGGCAAATTCATGAAAAGCGACCAGCAAATTATAGCTGAACTAAAAAACGAAAGTACCAAACAAGCTGCTTTCCGTGCGTTGGTATCCCAATACAAGGAACGCCTGTACTGGCATATCCGCAAGATTGTGCTTAGCCATGATGATACCGATGATGTTTTGCAAAATACCTTTGTCAAAGTTTGGCGAAACATTGACGGATTTCGAGAGGAATCCGGTTTGTTTACCTGGCTGTTTCGGATTGCGACCAACGAATCGCTGACTTTTATCTTACAAAAAAAGAAGCGGGCTTTTATAAGCCACGAAGAAACCAACACCTACATTTTAGAAAACCTGGAGACCGATCCTTATTTCGATGGTGATGATATTCAGTACAAATTACAAAAAGCCATTGCCCGCTTACCCGACAAGCAACGGCTAGTTTTTAACATGCGCTACTACGATAACATCAAATATCAGGACATGGAAAAGATACTCGAAACATCGGCCGGAGCACTAAAAGCATCCTATCACCATGCCGTGAAGAAAGTTGAAGAATACTTAAAATCAGAAGAATAGAAAAAGAGCTTACGAGTAACATTAAACTTTTTCAAACTCAAAGAGTCAAAACGACGATGAAAGAAAAGAAAGACATATGGACTGAATTAAAAAATCAACCCTCCAAACCTCCTTTTAAGGTGCCAGAAGGTTATTTTGATTCGCTGGAAGATCGGATCGAAGCCAGAATTAACGGGGAAACAGAAGAAGTTTCGTCGCAAGGCAAACTCATCCGGATGCTCAAACCGCTATTAGCGATGGCCGCCAGTTTTGCCTTAATTTTCATGCTGGTTTATTATCCTCTGAGTGTTTTCCTGCCCTCTTATTTGGCAAAAACATCGGATGTGCCCATGGAAGAATCGAAGACTTTATCAGAAGATGAACTGCTATTTTCTTATTTTTCCAGCTCAACACATTCAATCTATGATTTATTTAGTGATGATGAAGTAGTTGAGGAAGACGTCGACGCAGAAGAATTATTGGATTATTTATCTGCAGAGATGAACGAGACGGAGATTTATGCTTCATTAAACAATTGAAAGTAAAAACATGAATAAGATGAAAAAACTTATTTTATTTTTGGGAGTCCTACTCCTAACGACAAGCTATTTAGCAGCACAACCGGAGATTAAGCGTAACGATGACTGGATGCAAAAAATAAGGGCAGAGAAAATTGCTTTTCTGACCACCAAGTTGGAGTTAACGCCGGATGAAGCGCAAAAATTCTGGCCAGTTTACAACGAGTTTGAAGAGAAACGTTTCGATATTCATATGCAAAGAAGGCATATGGAACGACAAACCATGGACGAATTGGAAGGCTTAAACGAAAATGAACTCAAAAAAATATCGAACGACTTTATCGGTCTGTTTCAAAAAGAAGCAGACCTAATGAAAGAATACAACGATAAATTCTTCAAAGCTCTTCCGGCAAAAAAAGTGGTTAAGTTTTACGACATGGAAAATGATTTCAGGTCGCACATGCTTAAAGAGTACCGACAAAAACAACACAAGGGAAACCGATAAAAGACAAAAAAGGCCGAAATTTCGGCCTCTTTTTTTATGCAAATTTTCCTTTCTCCAGAAAGGCAATTGTTTCATTAATTCCTTCATACATCAGTGTATCCTCGCTGACGAAGGGCACATATTGGCGATACTCCTCCAAGAAACCAGTCAAATAGTCGGAAGTTTTCAGGGGCTTTCGAAATTCCATGGCCTGCGCTCCATTGTATAATTCAATCGCCAATACTTTCAGCACATTGTCGGTTACTTTCAGCACCTTGGTGGCTGCATTGCCGCCCATACTCACATGATCTTCTTGTTCGTTGGACGAGGGAATTGAATCCACCGAAGCTGGAGTGCACAGCTGTTTATTCTGGCTGACAATGGAAGCCGCCGCGTATTGCGGAATCATAAATCCGGAGTTTAAGCCCGGATCAGCCACCAGAAATTCAGGTAAGCCCCGCTCTCCGGAAATCAGCCGGTACGTTCGTCGCTCTGAAATGCTGCCCAGTTCAGCCATGGCTATCGCTAAAAAGTCGAGAGACAGTGCCAGCGGTTCGCCATGAAAGTTCCCTCCGCTAATGATCAAATCATCATCAGGAAATACCGTTGGATTATCGGTTACGGAGTTGATCTCAATCTCCACCACACATGATACATATTCCACGGCATCCTTTACCGCCCCATGCACTTGCGGAATACAGCGAAAAGAATACGGATCCTGCACATGTTCCTTTTTACGCTTGATAAGCTCACTACCATCGAGCAACTTCCGGAAATTCTCTGCCGTATCGATCTGACCGGTATGTGGACGAATTTGTTGCACCTGAGCCATAAACGGCTCAATCAGCCCATCAAAACTATCGAGCGAAATGGCCCCAATCACATCGGCATATTTTACGACTTTAAAAGCTTTCAGCAAAGTAAAAACCCCATGGGCACTCATAAACTGGGTACCGTTTAGCAAGGCCAATCCTTCCTTAGCTTCCAGCCGGATGGGCTCCCACCCTTTCTCTTTCAGCACCTCAGCCGATTTTACTTTCTTAGCTTGATAATTTACCGTTCCCAGTCCCAATAAGGGCAAAAACAACATGGCCAAAGGAGCTAAATCACCACTGGCACCAAGCGACCCCTGTTCGAAAACCTCAGGCAAAATATCATTATTAAAAAGATCCAGAATGCGTTGTACTGTTTTGAGCTGCACCGCTGAATTACCCTTGGCTAGGGCATGTGCTTTCAATAGCAACATCAGGCGAACAACATCCTGCGGAACTTCGGCTCCAATGTTACAGGCATGTGAAACCACCAGGTTTTCCTGCAGCTTGCTCAATTCGGCCTTAGAAACCTTGATATCGCACAAGGCTCCAAAACCAGTATTTATGCCATAGATCGGATCTTCGCTTTGAGCCAGCTTCTGATCCAAAAAAGCTTTTGATTTTTGAATTAACGAAACTGATTCATCCGAAAGAATCAGCTTTTTCTTTTCTTCCAGAATCTCTTCAATGAGCTGGAAATTTAAGGGATTTGGGGTGATATAATGACAATTTGACTCCATCTTTTTTTTGTTTTAATCATTCAACAATTCGTTGTTCAATTTAAAAAGAAAGAGTTCAAGTCACGGGCAACGCGTGTCGCTACCGACTCCCTTTACAGGCCGATCATCACGCCCAATTAGTATTGTTCTTCTTGTCCACATACAAGCAAGAACGTCAAATTCGAACTACTCCGAAAGGATTTTTATCAGTTCTTCGGGGCTTACCAATTGCTGATCGCCCGACTTCATGTTTTTCAGCGCCAGTTTACCCTGCTTAATTTCTTCTTCGCCAACCATTACGACAAAAGCAACCTGCTTACGATCAGCCCAAGTCATTTGCTTTTTCATTTTGGCGGCTTCCGGATAAATCTCTGCATTCACCTTATTGGCGCGCAAACGAGCTAAAATGGGTAAACAGTAGGCTTCTTCCTTTTCACCAAAATTAACAAACAACACTTTCGTTGAAGCAATGCTATCTTCAGGAAACAATTCCAATTGATTCATTACATCGTAAATACGATCAGCGCCAAACGAAATACCGACACCCGAAACATCGGGCATGCCAAATATCCCAGTCAAGTCATCGTAGCGACCACCGCCACAAATGCTGCCTATTTGTACATCCTTTGCCTTCACCTCAAAAATAGCACCGGTGTAATAGTTCAATCCGCGGGCTAAGGTCAGGTCGAGTTCAACTTCGGTAGTCAACTCAAATCCGGACAAGTAACCAAACAGGGTTCGCATTTCATCCACCCCTTTTTTACCCACCGTTGAAGCTCCAATCACCCCTTCAATCTGATCCAGCTTTTCGGCATTGCTTCCACTCAGCCTCAGAATAGGTTGCAGTTTATCCACCGCGTCCTGCGACACGCCTTTATCCAACAGCTCCAGGTTGACTTTCTCCAAACCAATTTTGTCGAGTTTGTCGATGGCAACCGTAATGTCGATCATGCGATCGGCTTCACCAATGATTTCAGCAATACCGGCCAAAATTTTCCGGTTGTTGATTTTCACCACCGTATTCATTTTCAACTGTGTGAACACATCGTTGATGATTTGGACCAGCTCCAGCTCATTGAGCAAGGATGTGCTTCCAATCATATCCACATCGCATTGGTAAAATTCGCGGTAACGTCCTTTTTGAGGGCGGTCGGCACGCCATACCGGTTGTATTTGGTAACGTTTGAAGGGAAAAGAAATCTCGTTACGGTGCTGCACCACAAAGCGGGCAAAGGGCACCGTTAAGTCGTAACGCAAACCTTTTTCCGAAATTTTATTAGTCAGGCGGATGCTGTTGCGCTCCTGCAACTCATCTTCAGAGACTTTGGAAATGAAATCGCCTGAATTCAGTATTTTAAAAAGCAGCTTATCTCCTTCTTCACCATACTTTCCCATCAAAGTAGAAAGGTTCTCCATAGCCGGTGTTTCAATAGGTTGAAACCCGTAACGTTGAAAAATTTCTTTAACTGTGTCGAAAATATAATTCCGGCGAGCCATCTCTACCGGTGAAAAGTCGCGTGTTCCTTTTGGAATCGAAGGTTTCTGAGCCATAATCTATTTTTCTAAATTGGAATTGCAAAAGTAACTAAAAACAAGAAAAGCCAGAATCGATCTGGCTTTTTTCAATACTTTTTCCTTTTTCTTCACTTCAAAAAACGAATGGACCAAGGGTAGCGGTAAAATTCGCCTTCATTAGCTTTTACTGCTGCAATAATGGTAAACACAAAAGCTGCAATCCCGATAATGGCCAGAAGCAAAAGACCAATGCCAATAATTACCAGCATTCCGGAAACAAGAATGAGAATAGTAACGGTAATCTGGAAGTTTAATGACTCTTTCCCCTGATCTTCCACAAAGCTGTAGTCATCCTTTTTCATCAGGTAAATAATTAAAGGGCCTACGATATTTCCCGCAACGGGAATAACCAAGCCGGCAAAAGCAGCCAGGTGACAAAGCATACCCCACATCCGCTCGTCCCTATCATCTATTATTCTGTGCATAATTATTTTTTTCCTACAAGATAAAGAAGCATGAGCTTAAATCAAAACGAAGTACCGATCACTCATGCAATACTCCGTCTAAAATTACTTCTCAATTCGAATTCGGGCATCAACCGCTAGTATTTTGTCGCCTTTACCCAACAAGGGATTGATGTCCATTTCTTTTATCTCTACCGCAAAACGCAACATGCTGGACAACCGAACAATTATTTCAGCGAATTTACGCTGATCAGCCCCCTCTTGCCCGCGGTAGCCTTTGATTATTTTATACGACTTCAGATTTTTAATCATCGACGAAGCTTCGCAAATCCCCAGCGGAGCCAATCCCGACGTCACATCTTTCAATACTTCCACCATCGTGCCACCCATTCCGCAAAGGACAATGTGCCCAAAGCGGTCTTCGTATTTTGCGCCAACAAACAGTTCAATGCCGGAGGCCATTTCAGCCATCAACACGGCTTCCGTTTCCGGAACATTCATCAAGCGCTTAAACTCATGCAGCACCGTTTCCTCGTCATGCACATTGAGCACCACGCCCCGAACATCGCTTTTATGTACCGGACCAATTACTTTCATCACCAAAGGCCAGCCGAGCTCAGCAGCCGCGTCCAATGCTTCTTCGGGAGTGACGGCCACCAGCTCCTTCACACGCGGAATTACCGCTGCATCGAACAAACGGTGAACCACTTCGGGCGGTTGGTAGCCATTATCAGCCTCATCAATAATCCGTCGAATCTCGGGAATATCAACCCCATCCAGAAAAACCTCATCGGTATGTGGCCTCGGGGTACTAGCCACTTTAGACAGGGCACGCCCCAATAAAACTTCATCCGGAAAATTGACATTGCCTTCAGATAAGAAATAAGCCACATCATCGCTTACATTGATCACGGAAGGCAGGATGGGATAAATCGGCTTTTTGCACGTATGCATTTTCTTATTGAGCACCTCATACACATCACCAACCGGAAACAGACCAGGACTTCCATAAATAACGGCCATCCCATCCACTTCCTTGAAATCATTGTCGCAAGCATCGATTATCGTCCCCAGCTGCTCGGCATTACCGGTAGCCAGAAAATCGACGGGATTTTCAACCGAAGAACCAGGAAATAACTGTCCTTTCAGCTTTTCCTTGGCCGGCGAGTCCTGAATCTGCGGAATCTTTAGTCCTCCAGCTTCCAGGGCATCAGTCAACATTACTGCCGGGCCACCTGCATGGGTGATGATAGCCATGCGTTTGCCTCTCATTTCTTTACA
The DNA here is from genome assembly GCF_052677165.1 of Sunxiuqinia sp. sy24. Lineage (NCBI taxonomy): Bacteria > Pseudomonadati > Bacteroidota > Bacteroidia > Marinilabiliales > Prolixibacteraceae > Sunxiuqinia > Sunxiuqinia sp. sy24. Next base: position 16,857 of record NZ_JBQYLH010000019.1, on the reverse strand, counting down.
CATAAATACGCAGCCAACAGTCGTCAACTCTTCGCGACCGTAACAGCGTACAATGCCCGCCTTTCGGAAAAGCGCCTCCACGGCCAGATCGGAGCTAGCCATAGCACCGGTATGCGACGATGCGGCACGACTTCCGGCATCGCTGCTTCCGGCTTTGATGGCCGCAATTTTACAGCCCTTTTTGATAAGCGATGACGCGTGCTTCAACAATTTGTCCGGATTCTGAATACTTTCAATATAAAGTAATTTGACCCGCGTACTGGTTTTCGGATCAAACACATCATCCATAAACTCCAGTACATCTTCAACCCCGACCTGCGCCGAGTTGCCCACGGAGAATACACTGGCAAAATGCAAGCCCTTAGGAATACCGGACTCCATGATAAAAACAGCGGTAGCACCGGAGCTGGAAATAAAATCGCAGCCCATCTGGTCGAGCCTGGGAACTGGCGTAGTAAAAACACTGGCATGTGCCGGAGTGATAATTCCAATGCAATTGGGGCCAATTAAGGATGCGCCATAAGCATTAACGGTTTCCACGATTTCCTGTTCCAGCTTTTTTCCCGCTCCACTTTCCTCACTAAATCCAGCAGAAATAATGATGACCCCTTTGGTATTTTTATCACGGCACAGCTGCAAGGTGATCTCTGGACAAAGCTTGGCCGGAACAGCCAGCACTGCTGTCTCAACGGGTGGTAATTCAGCTACAGACGGAAATGCTATTAAGCCCTGAACTAGCTCTGTTTTGGGATTGACAACATACAAATCGCCATCAAAATTATTATCGAGCAGGTTTTTGAGTAGTTTCCCTCCGGGTTTGGCCACATCGTTGGAAGCACCAATAACAGCAATGCTTTTCGGCCAAATGAGTTCTCTTGTCAGCATATATTCAGTTTATTTTTATCAAAAATACGAATTCCCTGCACTTAGTCCCTGATATTATTCAGGATGAAGCAGAAATTTCGTTTGAGCTGCCGGGGGGTGACAGCGTCTATTGACCATCAGATGGCTGACTTTTCTTCTCATTTATCAGGAAGCGAAACCGTGAATCGACTGCCCTTCCCCAACTCACTTCCGACCCTAATGTGTCCATTCAATCGCTCAATAAGCTCTTTGCAGAGGGAAAGGCCCACTCCCAGCCCACTTTCATTGGCCGTACCCGGAGAAGAAAACTCTTTACCCAAACGGAACAAATTAGCGATGTCTTCCCGGCTCATTCCAACGCCGTTATCAACAATGCTTATTTCTATCTGCCCGTCATTTTTCGTAGAATAAATATCAACCTTTCCCGCAGGATATGTATACTTAATGGCATTACTCAACATATTAGCCAGGATAACACGAATAATTGCCGGATCGGTACGCAGACTATTCTTAATTACACCGACATGCGTTACTGAAATACTTTTTATTGTAGCGGCTTCAGCATAGGGTGCCACAACTTCTTCCACTAATTCCGACAAGTTCACTTCCTCCAAACAATCTTCAATGTTATCAAACTGCGTTTTAGCCCATTCTATTAGCCGCTCAAGCAAGTCAAACGTCAACTTTGCCTGCGAATGAATAGAATGAATGAAGTGCTGAGATTCAGCATCAAACTGTTCACTTTGCTTTAGTAACAGTTGAGAAAAGCCAAGAATACTATTAAACGGGTTTCTTAAATCGTGAGACATAATCAGGAAAAGCTGATTCCGCCTATTGAGTAAACACTCCAATTCTTCATTTCGCTCCTGTAGCTTTTCAATCACTTTCTTTTGGCTGGCAATAAACTCTTTCAAAAATTGATTTTCCATAATTTCCCCCAACCTAATCGTTCTACAAATACCCCTTTAACGATCTGTTTTGATAGTTTTCCTTCAACTTCTTGATCGCTCGCTCTTTCATTTGTCTGACTCTCTCCTTAGACAATCCCATTTCTGTAGCAACATCAGCAAGGCTCATTTTATGTAATTCATTTAAGCCGTAATAGTGTCGAAGCACATTCGCTTCGCGATCATTCAATTTAGACAAAACCCGATCAATTTCTTGCCGCAATGAATTTTCAATCAAATTATGATCCGGGCTTGGCGAATCATCATTAAGAATCACATCATACAAGCTAGCTTCCCCATCTTCGTCAATTCGTGAATCCATTGAAACAGGATCAACCGACAGTTTTTGAGCATCCGCTACAACTGCACTTGTTATTTTAAGTAGGCTGGCAACCTCCTCAAGTGAAGGCTCACGTTGGAATTCCTGCTCAAGTTTCACTAAGGCATTTTTCACCTTTATGATTGATCCAATTTTATTGAGTGGTAACCGAATAATCCTCGACCTTTCGGCCAGGGCCTGTAAGATAGACTGCCGTACCCACCAAACGCAATAAGAAATCAGTTTAAAACCGCGTGTTTCGTCGAACCGCTCAACCGCTTTGATTAAGCCAATATTTCCTTCATTGATCAAGTCGGGCAAGCTAAGACCAAGATTCTGGTATTGCTTTGCCACCGAAACAACGAACCTCAAGTTAGCTTGTACCAGTTGTTTTAGAGCACCACTATCGCCCAGCTTAACCCGTTTAGCCAACTCAGCTTCTTCTTCAGCAGTCAGTAATCGAAATTTCCCGATCTCTTTCAAATATTTTTCTAACGAATCAGATTCTTTTACCGTTAGCTGCTTGGTTATTTTAAGTTGTCTCATCGTATCTAGTCTTAAAGCGAAGAACAGATTAACCAAGTGAACCTGGCTCCGCAAACAGAAGAATCCGTCAACAAAACCGGTTCACACGACTAAAGCTCGATCACTGAGTTTACGTCCCCATGGGCAATTCCATTGGGCACAAATTGATCCGCTTCTGGTTCATTCTCCCAAATTGTATCGTTGATTAAATATTTAAATTGGTATAACTTACCGGAATCAAGCCTAAGCGTTTGAGAAAAATTGCCGGATTTCAGTTTTTTCATAGGTTCACAATTAACATCCCAATCGTTGAAATCGCCTGCAATCCGAACATTCCCAATATTTTCAACTCGATTTTTGAGGCTGAAAGTCACTTTGCAAACCCCATTGTTCTTTAAGTATTGCTTTTTAAAACTCATTGTTCTTTGACTTTTTAGTTTTACATTTTTGGTTATTGGTATTCTTAGGCAAACGCCATAATTTTCTCTTCGTACTGAATCATTTGTTGCTGTTCTTTCTCCATCAGGCGTTCCAATCTGATTGAGAAATCATTCAATACATTCATATAATTAATGAATGCTTCATAAGGGTTATCGAATGGATTAAAGGACACCAAGGAGTTATCATCGCGAACATTATCGGTAGACATATAAAAGAAATGATCCTTTGTTTGCAAATACTGCCAATCTCTTATCAGTTCCATATCAAAGCAATTATGCATTTTATCACTTAACTTCCACAGGTTTTCAAATGCTTCTTGCTGGAGTTCATTACTGAGCCAATCATATAAATCGCAAGTTATTTTTTCATGATATTTTGGATGCGATGCATGAATAACACCAACGGATTGATGCTGCTCAATAATTTGGGAAGGAGTGCTAAACTTAAATGATGACTTTTTAAATACGGCTGATGGCAAAAAGCTCAAAAACTCAAAAATTCCAGTTTCCGACTTTTGACGTTCACCAAAGGTTTCGTAATCCATAAAAAGATTAATAATTTTCTCCTTTTCAGAGATTGCATTTAACCACGAAACGAATTTATTGGCATCCAGCGGCCAGCCACTCCAATTTGGATCAGCAAACCGGAAAGCAATATCGTCGCTCAACTGATTGTTTTTCAACAATACGGCCAAAGAAGGTTGCAGAGCGTTACGATAGAGGTAATTCGGACTTCTCCATTCCAAAATATGTGGAGAACCTTGTGCAAGGATGGCCTTATAGCCCATGTCAGCAATCACGGCTCCTATTTGATCAGAATAGATCAGTCCGGTATTGGAGAAAACAGTAGGCCGGATTCCGAAAATGGTTTCCATGGCATCAGCATGCTGTTGCACCTGCTTTCTGAATTCAGTTTTATCAATCAGAGAAGCTAACGAGCGGCTGTAAGGTTCGGCTACAAATTCAACACATCCTGTTGCTGCAAGTTCCTTGAAGCTTTCTAAAACTTCCGGAGCATAGATTTTAAATTGATCAATTGCCGTACCTGAAATTGAAAATGTCAGTTTGAACTGTCCCTGGTAATGATTGATCAGATCGAGGATTAGTTTATTCGCAGGCAAGTAACAATTTTCAGCGATCTGCCGGGTAAAGTATTCATTCTGATAGTCATCATAGTAGTATTCAGAATTCCCGATATCAAAAAACCTGAACCGTGTCAACCGAATCGGCTGATGAACTTGAAAAAAAAGATTAATCGACTTCATACAAAAGATAAATTGATTATGACTAATTTAAAAAAGACGCATTCGACTGGATTGCAGACCGATAGACTTTACTCACCTCGATAGCCGAGTCTTCCCACGTCAGATTGTGGACTTCCTTTCTACCTTGCCTGACTAGCATTTTTGACAGTTTCGGATGTGCTAATATCCCGTGAATAGCATCAGCCATGGCATCAATATCCCAGTAGTCGACTTTAATCGCATTGCTCAGAATTTCAGCAACACCAGATTGGCGGGAGATAATAACTGGCACCTTGGCTTGCATCGCTTCCAATGGTGATATTCCGAAAGGTTCAGATACCGATGGCATGATATAAACATCGCTCATCTGTAACATTTGAAGAACATCGTCACCTTTAAGGAAACCCGTAAAATGAAATTTGCTCGACAGTTTCAATTGAGCAACACGCTTGACCATCCGATTCATCATGTCACCACTGCCTGCCATGACAAAACGTACATTGTCATAATCTTTCAAAACACGACTGGCAGCCTCGATAAAATACTCTGGTCCTTTTTGCATCGTGATCCGTCCTAAAAAAGTCACTATTTTTTCGTTAATTCCTTTTCTAAACGGGGCTTCATGCTTTTTCATGTAAGGTTCGACTGCATTGTATACCGTTACAATCTTAGCAGCGTCAATTCCATACTTATCAATCACCACCTTACGGGTAAGATTACTTACTGTAATTATTTTGTCAGCAGCCTCCATTCCTTGCTTTTCAAGCGCAAACACATTTGGATTAACATGACCACCGCTCCGGTCAAAATCAGTGGCATGCACATGAATGACTAAAGGTTTCCCCGACACTTGCTTAGCCGCTATTCCCGCGGGATAGGCCAGCCAGTCATGTGCATGAATAACATCAAACTCATTGTCTTGAGCAATGACATTAGCAACCAAGGCATATCGTGCAATTTCAGCCATTAAATCCGGACCATACTTGCCCGAGAACTTGACTTTTCCTTGATTATCGGTTTCAATCCACGATTTTGTTTCTGCCACAGTGTAAGAGCTTTGCCTTCCATATTCTTCCGGATCAACATAAGGCACCAACTTTGAGCTAACCTCGATACAATCAAGTACCTCGCCAAACTTCTTGAATTTCACCCTGCGATTGAAAATTGGGACATCACCAGCACCAATCAGCGTCATCTTGCTTCGATCCTCCCCTCCAAAAACTTTAGGAATAACGAACGTTACTTCAATATCATTCAATTTTGAAAGACCTTTGGTCAAACCATAACAAGCTGTACCCAAGCCTCCGGAAATATTTGGCGGGAACTCCCACCCAAACATCAATACTCTCATAATTAAACCTGCATAATAAGATTAGTCATCGTTCAATTTTTTCATGAGCGGACAACTGCCAATCGACAATAAATGAAACGTCTTCACCTGTGGGAACTTTGGCTGGATAAGAATTAACAACTTGTTTAGATACGCGATGTAGCAAGGCAACTTTATGAAAACTTGTTCTGTGAGATGCCTTTCGCTTTAAAAAATTAATAGCTTCATTTTTGTGGTCACTCATAATTATTGATTATTTTAGATATAATAAATTGGCACGATTTCTACTCACCCGAACACAAAAATATTGATACTGAACTTTATTGCCGTATTTATTCCTGTTCAGTTTTTGTTCATTTTATTCATTCATGAAAAATCAAATTGAGAACATTTGTTTAAATCCTAAATAAGCCGTTAATTCAAGTTGTAAATGACATTAATATTTCTTAAATTAACCTATAGAAACCAACCAATGAGACAATGAACCAGGAAGTCAAAATATTAATGACTGAGCTCTTAAAAAATGAAGTCCAAACTAAATTTGGACGAAGTATATCTTACGCAAAAGATTGCGAGGAGCTAGCTCAACGCATAAAAGATGAAACAAAACGCCCTATAAGCCCCTCTACTCTCAAGCGAGTTTTCGGAATCATTAAATCCTCTTTCGCACCCTCCCTATTTACTCTTAATACACTCTCCATCTTCCTTACGTTTAGTGAGTGGCAAGAGTTTATGAATTATTTTGAAAAAGAGAAGCACCACTTTTCAAACGAGGAGAGTTGGGATAGTTTAAAAAAACGAACTAACGAGATAACCAACAAAAGCCTACAATCGCTAAAAAATAAAATGGGCAACAGGTATAAGAATCTTCCTTTTCGTCATTTTGCTGAAAAGAAAATTGCTCGTTTCTTATCCTCCCATCAAGTTGCAACGGCCTTTATTGCTCCTGATAGCTACGGAAAAACTCCGATTATTGTTCAGTTGGTAGAAAAGTTTTCTACTGGCTCTAATGCTCTATATCCCAACGATATTCTTTGTTTGGTTGACGGCACGATCCTTTACAATCTTGTGACAAATCACAAAAAAATCAACCGTCTGTATAATTTGATTGAATATAATCCCCAAAATAGTTTCAGTACTATTTTTCGCGATCGCCCGGAGCTTGTAAAAGGTAAATTTATTTTGATTATTGATGAAGTCGATGACATCTATTCCTCTGACGTGAAAACAAGTCAATTCATTGACAATCTGCTGAAACTCATAATCTCGTACGAAAATATCAACTGGTTTAAAGTTTTGATAACCTGTACTCCAAGAACCTGGAGAATATTTCAGGAAAAAATTCAAAAAAACCAGCTTATGCAAAGGCTATGGTATAATGTTCCTTTACAAGGAAGCGAACAGGATTTCATTAACATCCCCTTATTAAAAAACAAAGAGATTGATGAAGTATTTCGAGAAAAAAAGCTGCCCGACAACGTAAATGACCTAAAACTTCACAATCCTGACCTACTGAATATTCTCAGGAATCCCTATTTACTGCATTTATTCATTTTATCGGGAAAAACCAATAAAGATTTGAGAGATATTGATTTACTCAACCTGTATATCAAAAAGATGGTTTTTACCCCTCCCTTGTTAAACGAAAAATACTCAGTCTTAAACTCCTATTTTGATTTATGTTCTAAAAGTCAAAAATGCATGGAAGTAAAAAAGGAAGATCTGAAACTCTCTTCCTCCGATAAACTGGCCTATATTGAATTGATACGAATTGGATTCTTTTACGAATATTCACTCGTTGACGAATATTTCTCACTAACAACCTATGTCAGTTTTTCTCACCATTCGCTTTATGCCTATTACATGGCCAATATTCTATTAAAAGACAAAAACTTAAGAATAGAAGAACTAAGAGATAAAATCAAAGTTTATGAAAAATCCTCCAAGCTGCAAAGATCGCTCGTTGAGTACATCTTAAAAATATTGTTAAAAGAAGAGCGAATCGAACTGCTAAAAGATATTTTCACACTGATTGAAAAGAAAAAGATTCCTGAAGCGCCTTCAATTCATTACAAATTGTATTGGTGGAGTACCCTAACCTCCATTTTGAGTGATGAGATGAGAAAAAAACCGTTGATACGTAAAGTTCTGCTACCTGTTTACGCTCAATCAGAAATTGGACAAACTATTTTTTTCGAACGATTCTTCGACTTTGACTGTTTAGGGCTCACTTCCGGAGATGAACTTGAACTATTGGCACAAGACATTCAAACACCTCAATGTGTTTACTTCATCCATTTCATGAATTTCATGCAATACTTTTTGAGCGATGACCGAAATCAATGCCATAAAGAGTATAATAACATCAAAAAACTCCCAGTCCCAAAAGAAGAGAGTCCATTAAACACTTCCTACTATTTTATACCACAAATCATTTACCAGTCGGTTTATAACAAGAAATTGGATGAGAGATTATTGGCAATGGTTTACCAAACGGCAAACAAATTCATCAAAAATGGCATCCAGAACCAAACTGAAATTCCAACCTTTGAATTTGGGATTCTATTTGCTTTAAACTATGGAAAGATGTCGAATGAAATTATTGACCTTTCTAACTATATTTTTGACAACTACGAACTTGCAAACCTGCAACTATTGATTTCCTATCAATTATTCCTATCTGTTTATGCAAGAGCTCTTTTAGAAAGCGGGGACGAAAAAAGAGCCCTTGAATTCTACAAACAGGTAAAATTTAAGCATCTTTATTTCCCAAAGCACATGAGATATTACATAAAAATCAGACTGATGCTTATAAAGGCTGAATTCTTAATTCATCAAAAAGAACATAAACGCGCAAGAAAAATACTCGATAAAATAAAAAGCATTTCCCTGAAACTCAAATTCAAATACTTTTATGACGAAGCATTTGAACTCCGCACTGAACTAGAGCAAGAGCAGTTGATCTAAAGTATCAAAACTTTATTGATGAAGGTCATGCTTGACGTCATCAAAACCAGTTGAGTAATTAAGCTAGGTCGATAACATAAGTCTCACTCTACTTTGCCTTCCGCCTTCAATACAAGATCCATTTCGGGTTTAATTTTTTTTTGAATAGTTTTGGTCTTAAGATGACAAATATTACCGAACAACGAATCATGGTTCACTGCGACTTTTCGGAGTCGATGAATGAAGCAATCGTTCATGGATTGCGAATAGCAACTATTTTCCGCAAAGAGTTATGCCTTTTTCATCCCCTGCAGAAGAAAAGTAAAGCCGAAAAACTAGCGGTACAGAAAGCATTAACAACCGTTATTCATCGCCTAAAAAAAGACGTATCAGACATTCCCATGTCCAGCCTCACACTAAAAGGTGATCTGGCCGGCTGCATTGACCGCGTTGCAGAACAATACGATGGCGTGATGTTAATTCTGACGTCAGAAAACATAAAAGCTAAAATTCAGGCTTTGCAAGTCAGCCAGATTCCGTTTTTGTTTGTAAAAGGAGATAGCCCCGAATCGTTAAGCTATAAAAAGGTGATGCTGCCGGTCGATTTCAGAAAAGTGATGAAAGACACCTCGCTTTGGGGGAGTTATTTTGGCCGTTTCAACCAAGCCGATGTCTCCATTTTAAGCGCGACCGAAAAATCAACCGACAACTCCACGATGATTCGAAAGAATTTGAAATTCATCGAACAATTGTATATGAAACTGCATCTCGATTTTCGGGTCACAAGCACCAGCAAAGGCAGCTTTGGCCTGCCACACCAAGCTCTGGAACGATGCCACAGCGAAAAGTATGATTTACTGATTATTCCTTCGAGTAAAAACATCAGTCTGATCGATCTCATTATTGGGCTCCCTGAAACGAAAATTCTGAAAAAAGCCGGGCACCTCCCCGTCCTTTGCATCAACCCCAAACGCGACATGTATATTCTGTGCGATTGACCGCTAGTGGAATTCCTATAATTCAAAATTTTATTATTCCTTTGTAAAACGACCAACAAATGGGTCGGACAAACCATTCAATTCTATGAAATCATGCGTGCAATTCTAGTATTTGTCCTTCTTTTTACGGCCGTAACCGGCTTTACTCAAAAATTTGAATATGATGTTTTATTTCATGGAATTGGGGATAACCGCGAATATTTTAGCGGCGTAGCCAACTCGCAAACCATCCTTGGAGAACAAACCAGCTTTGCCATTGGAACAACAGTAGATGGGGTACACGAATTTCGGATTGGCCTGAGTCATTTGTTCGAATTCGGAAGTGAAATAGCGGATCAAAAAACCAAACTGACCGCCTATTATCATTATTCGGATGAACAAAAAGAATTTTACTTCGGGGCTTTTCCGCGCATGGGTTTGATTGATTTTCCTTTGGCTTTGATTACCGACACCTTTTTATACTACCGCCCCAATATTGAAGGCTTGTACGGAAAATATAACTGGGACTGGGGTCATCAAAGTGCTTTCGTGGACTGGACAGGACACCAGACCGTAAGCCAGCGAGAGACCTTCATGGCTGGCTTTTCGGGAGAAATGCGCCAACAAAGTATCTTTTTTCAGAACTACATCACGCTGTTTCATTATGCCGGAACTACGCTGCGCCCCGAAGGCGAGAATATTCACGATAACTTGGGTGCTGCTCTTTTCCTGGGCTCCGATCTGGATCAACTGCTTCCGCTTGAGAATTCATACGTCAAACTAGGAATGCTTTACTCCAAACATCGCGAACGTCATGTTTCTGATGGCTATAAGAATGCAAACAGCCTGCTGGCGGAGTTTTATGGTGAAGTCAGGCAATTGGCTTTACGCTCATCCCTAAATTTTGGCAATGGACACACCATCATGAATGGCGATCGTTTTTATGATGCTGACAGCTACTGGCGAACCGATCTTATTTGGCGCTTTATTGCCAGCAAGCACGTAGAAGGCCGTTTCAATCTTTCTTTTCACCTGATTGACGGAAATGATCTGGACCAATCGCAACAATTATCCATTATTTATCGCTTTGGAAATTAATACTTAAAAACCAGCGTGGCGTAAACTTAGTCATCCATTTTTTTTTTAGCGAAATCCTGAATCGACTAACCAAAAAGGAGATAGCCTCTATTTAGACCATCTCCTTTTGATTCATTCTCAGCTTATTTGTTACTCGCGAACCAGTTCCATTTCATCCAGCAAATAGCCTGCTCCGGCAAACTTATCAATGATAAATAAAACGTATCGAATATCAACCATAATGTTTCGGCATTGATCCGGGTCGAACATGATATCGCTCATGGTACCTTCCCAGCAGCGATCAAAATTCAGTCCCACCAGCTGTCCTTTCGCATTAATAGCCGGACTCCCCGAGTTTCCTCCGGTTGAATGGATAGAGGCGGTATAGGCTACCGGCATCTGACCATCAATTCCGTATTCACCAAAATCGGACGTTTTGTGTAAGGCTTTCAGTTTTTCAAGAACCTCATAATCGGGGTTTCCCAGTTGGTATTTCTCCATCACTCCCTGCAAGGTCGTCTGGTAAGCGTACTCCACTCCATCACGGGGTTGGTAACCTTCAACCTTACCATACGCCACGCGTAAAGTGAAATTCGCGTCGGGATAGAGTTGGAAATTCTTTTCCATCGCCATAATTCCCTTCATGTATTGCTGTTGAACGTCTGTTATCCTGTCTTGAATCGACTGATAAACGAGCTCAACATTCTGCTGGTAGTGCACACGCAGCGCATTGTACAATTCGATGACCGGATCTTTTTGTAATTTGGAAATTCCTTTAGTGTCAAAGTCCGCAACAAGCTCCTGTAACTTTTCGGGATCGGATAAAACCGACTTCTCATAAACTTTACGAATCAGCTTTTCGTCATCGTATTTGGCTAGAAGATTGGTGAATTCTTTCGGCAGAAAGCTTCTATCCAGATCGCTCCGAAGAAGTCGAAGCAATTCCGTGAAAAGCTCCTGATCTGTTTCCTGATCATAGTCATCGAAATATTCTGTCATTTTCAGGATCAGGGCCTTCCGAACAAGCTGATGGCGTTCTTCATCCAAGCGGTTCCATCCCTTATCATTTCTAGGAAAAAAATCTGCCAGTTTAAAAATATCAATTCCTTTAAAAACAATCTCCTGGTAATAGTTATAGGCCTTGTCGTATGGTAGCAAATCAACATACAATTTCTCGAACTGAGGCAAAACTGATTTATAGGCTTGCTCCAATGTATCGCTTTGCAGATACCAAAGTTCAAAATTGGCTTCGTAAGCTTGCTTTTGCTTGATAGCATTCAGTCGGTTCAATCCCCGGACTTCGCCTTTCCAACGTTTCCATGAATTACTCGTTTTCGCGTACTTCGATGCATATTGAATTCGAACTTTCGGATCTTTTTTCATGTGTTCTGAAAAAATATCAAGAATAGCTGTGCGAATTTTAATGCGATCCGGGTTACTCTGATTAATGATCATATCCACCGCTTGCGAAGGCAGGTATTGCCGCGTGGAACCGGGATACCCCATCAGCATCATGAAATCATTGGGCTGAATTCCTTCCATGGAAACCGGCAACCAGCTTTTGGGTTTGTAGGGCACATTGTCTTCCGAATAAGCCGCTGGCTCATTATCTTCATTGGCATACACCCTGAAAATAGAGAAATCGCCGGTATGGCGAGGCCACATCCAATTGTCTGTGTCGCCACCAAATTTGCCAATAGCCCTTGGTGGAGCTCCTACTAAACGAACATCAGTGAAAACCTGATACACATATAAAAAGTACTGGTTGCCGTAAAACAAGGGTTTGACAACCGCTTCATATTTTCCGTCTTCTTCGGCTTGTTGCTGAATCCGAAGGATATTAGCATCCAACTTTGCTTCCAGGGAGTCGCCCTCCAGAGATACTGTCCCTGCAAAAACCGAATCAGACACATCAACCATTCGCTCCAAAAACTTGGCGGTTAATCCCGGATTGGGCAGTTCTTCGTTCTGCGACATGGCCCAAAAACCATCCGACAGATAATCTTGCTCAACAGAGCTGTGCGACTGGATAGCCGAAAAACCACAATGGTGATTGGTCAGCAGCAAACCCTTATTTGAAATTATCTCGCCAGTACATCCTGTTCCAAAAATAACAACCGCATCCTTCAGGCTTCTCTGATTTACACTATAGACATCTTCAGGAGTCAGGCGAAAACCCATCTCTTGCATTTCTTCAATCGTATACTTCTCAAGTAAGGTTGGGATCCACATCCCCTCTTTAGCCGTGCCCGAAAGACAAAGCATTGCAACAATAACAAAAAGGACTATTTTTTTCATTTATCGGGAAATTTTTCAGCAATAAAAATTCAACAACACATGTATTGAAGGTTGGCTTGTGAAAACGTAGTACGCTACTAAGCTGACTAGAATAATTTTAGGAACTGGTAAACCTTGTGAACCGGAAGTCCCATGACATTAAAGAATGAGCCTTCAATTTTTTGAACACCAACAAATCCAATCCATTCCTGTATTCCGTAGCCACCTGCTTTGTCGTATGGTTTACAACGCTCTACGTAGTATTCAATTTCATCATCAGACAATTCATCGAACCAGACTTCCGTAACAGCATGAAACGAATACTTCTGTCTAACAGATTGAATATTAACTCCGGTGATAACCTGATGTTGACTTCCCGACAAATGTTTGAGTAAGGCAATGGCTTCCTGCTTAGTGGCAGGTTTTCCAATCACTTCTTCATCCTTCCATACGATGGTGTCGGCGGCAATCACCAAACAATTATCCGGCATCTGTTTGCGTATGGCAGTGCCCTTCAGTTCAGCCAGATATTCAGGAATGGCCGTCATTCCCAATTCGGGAGGGAAATACTCTTTAACATCCGAAACTTGAACTTTAAAATCGAGTCCGAGTTCTTCCAGCAAACGCTTCCGCCGAGGCGACTTAGAAGCCAGTATAAGCTGATATTTTTCCAAATTCTGTAGTACCATTAAATTGATCTCCAAAAATATGAGTGTTCATTAATCCACGTATCCTGAGCCTTCATAACTTGTTCAATAATATCGCGGGCACAGCCTTCGCCCCCTTTCCTATCCGAAATATAAGAAGAAATTTCCTTTATTTCGCTGACGGCATCCAAGGGACAAACAGCAACTCCTACGGTTTGCATCACTTGGTAATCCACCAAATCATCGCCCATGTATAGTACTTCTTCCAGCGCAACACCTGTTTTCTGCATAAAATCATTCAGGCATTTCATTTTATCGCGGACCCCCATATAAATGTGTTCTACCCCCAGATTCGTGTACCGTGTTCTCACCAGCTCCAGGTTTCCGCCCGTAATAATCCCTACCTGATAACCCATATTCAAAGCATTACGAATGGCATAACCATCTTTCACATTGGCTGTTCGGGTGGGTACTCCTTGTTCATTCAAGGTCATGGTATCCAGCGACAACACGCCATCAATATCAAAAATCAGTGCTTTAACTTGCTTCAGTTTATCCTTAAAAAATACCATCGTGCTATTTGCTGTTTTTAGTTTGATAAATACTTTCAGACACAAAACTATAGATTTTCTGCAGTTCTGGCTTATCTGATAATAAATTCAGATGTTTATTGATGATTGTTTCATCAAATCTTACGGCAGGCCCGGTTTGAGCATCAATTGGTTTCAAATCCTTTACTTTTTGAGCGGTCTCCAGAATGAGCGGCTGCAGCATACTAAAATCCATCCCTTTATCCTCTAAAAGGCTGTCCCCTATTTGATAAAAGTGATTCACAAAGTTACAGGTAAAAACAGCTGCCAAATGCAAAATCTTCCGCTGTTCAGAATTGACGAAGCTCACCGTTTTTGATAAGCGATCCGCCAGTTTTTGCAATTCGTCATAAAACTCCGGCGTGTTGGCTTCCAAACAAATTGGGATACTTGAAAAATCAACATCACGCTTTTTCGAAAAGGTTTGAAGGGGATAAAACACGCCGAACTTATTGAAATAAGATGCGAGTATATCCATGGGAACACTACCTCCGGTATGAACCACCTTGGAGCTTCCTTTAATTTGGCTCAAAACCTGCTCCAAGGCATCATCTTTCACCGATACGATCACCAAATCACTTTTTAGCAAAGTAGACAAATCCGTTGTGTACGGACATTCTAAAACTGCAGCTAACGCTTTTGCTGAAGTTTCGGTTCGACTATACACCTGTATTATGTGAAGTCCGGCTTGTTTTAACGCTTTCCCCAATTGGGTCGCTAAGTTTCCGGCTCCAACCAAACTTATATTTTGAATCATAAATGTTCGTCTTTTTCAATCTTCAAAGTAACAAAAAACCATACAGAAACAGGATTTCAAGCAAAGCATATTTCAAATCAGATCACTTCAAGATTCTTCAGATATCATCGTTAAAATTCGAAAAGGCAATTGAATGAAAATAAGCCTGTATTATATAAATTCCCCTTGACTGATTCTTCAACTTAGGAACTTACTCAAATCAGATATCTGGCAAGCTTTCTACTGATTCGTCACTAGTTACAAAAAGGCAATAAAACAGGACAAAAAAACTACTCCCAACATGCGTTTCAAAGTTTGAATCACCAAAGTTCGCAATGAACATGCCGATCAGAAATAAGAAAAAAATCGGTTTCAGATAGCTCTGGGTACGTACAACCGGATAACAAATTGCGAATAAGATCCACAACAAACCGATAAGCCCAAACTTTACCATGTAATTTAAATATTGATTGTGGGCATCCGCAAATCGATCAGGATCCATCTGTGCTTTATTTCTCACATAAGCCTCATCATAGGCCGACTTCCAGTTACCGGTTCCCACTCCAAACCAGAAATGATCCTGAATAATCGTTAGCGCTGCTTTCGTATATTCAATTCGCTGCGAAAGCGATTGGTGGTTGGCGTAACCGGATTTAAAATACGTATCCAGTTCCCAAATACTGGTGTAAATACGGGGATAAAGCGATAAACCCTTTTTAGCCAGAAGATGATTGCTAATTCCAGCTTCTATGTATTGAATATCTTCTTTTGTGAGTTGAGAAACTCCAGCTGCATCCTTTCTCAAATCTTTGGATGTTAAGTATCGAACCAGCGTATATTTCACTTGGTAGCCATGCTTATCGATTTCATTGTATTTCAAATTGGCACGCTTATTCCAAGCCTTCTGCATTTCAGTTTCATTCCAATACAAACCGACATAGTGTCCATTCTCCAATTGCTGGTTATTCCAATCGTGGTAATAGGGATTTCCTTGCGCAGTCTGCTTATCCAGTTCAGCATCAACAACCAAATCAACGGTATAAAACCGATCGATAGCATAATACAAGTAACTAGCCGGTGCCAAAATGATAAATGCCATTGTAAACCAAGCGAGTGTTCGTCCTACTTTACTCTTGATTCTTGTGATCAGCAGGAACAATCCGACAGTGGCTGTTCCAATAAACGTAAGTAGTCCGGTAAACGATTGGTGCCAGATAAGAAAAAGGAATAGAAACAACAGTAAGGACAGCGTTGCAATTTTTAAGACCACTTTTGTCTTTAACCAGTTCTGAAAGAGAAGCACTGAACTAATCACTAGTGAAAAGACCACCTGAAAACTAAAGCGAATATGATGAATAAAACCAAATTCCTGAGCCTTTAGCACGGAAATTTCATCTTGCAAATAGAAATCGATAATGGTTATTAAAGCAGATACTGAAACAGAGATGACAAACAGCTTTAATAGCTTGATCAGTTGCTTCAACTTAATGGGACCTGCGATTATAAAAGCTAAAGGAATAATCAGGTATGGAATATTTTTTTGCAAATCATAAAGTGCCCATTTAAAGTCAGTGCTAAATAGGGTACCAATAATATAAACCAAGTAGATCGTCGAAAAAAGAAGTAAGGGCTTGTTCTGTTTGAATCGATTGGCTAAGGAGATTCTGCTGCGATACCAAAAGGAAATAAGAAACAATAATACTCCGAAAATAGAGATGAGTGCTTCGGAGAAAGGTAATGCCACCATTAATAGAACAAGCACACCGTAAAACCAGTTAATATTTTTCAATTGAATCATTCAGATATCAAAAGTATAAAACTTAAGTTTGATTGTCCTAAAATTATCCAAAGTCTCAAAAATAAAAAACCCGCTGCTCTGGAGAACAGCGGGTTTAAAAAGAAAGGCGATGACCTACTCTCCCACATTTCTGCAGTACC
>NZ_JBQYLH010000018.1:71326-119756 GCF_052677165.1 Sunxiuqinia sp. sy24 | reverse complement strand
AGTTCATTGATCGGTAAAAAAGAATATAAAGCAAAGATGATAATAATTTTTACTCCACCGGAAATTTATACTGATCCGTGAATATAGTAACCTGATATTTTGCCTATAGAGCAATTCTGTAATCATTAAGCTAAACTCCTTCTTGTCTTTATAAGGAATCAAACAAACTACTCTCCGTATTGCAGCTTTTTAGACGTTCATATATTCAGAAGCAGATTACCCCTACCGGCATAGAGAAAATTGATTTCCCCCCAATACGGGAGGCTTAAAACGAATCTTATTTGAAGTTGGATGTATTGAGCAGAAATGTTTAAGTGCTCTCTCTCCTGTAGCTTTTAAATAAAAAAAACCGCTCTCAAAAAGAAAGCGGTTTTATAGTAGTTTTAAGTTTAAAACTTACAGAGCAATGACTTCACCCAGATAAGTACTGTTAGATACCTCTGACTGGTTTTCGTTTTGAAATGCGATGTAGCAGCTCAATTCATCACCGGAAAAAGTAGCAGGCACCGTGACTACCTGACTTCCGCTAGTGCGTGTATTACCACCCCAGCACCCCATCGATGCCATGGCTATGGTCCTCATGTATCACCAAGCTTTTCATCTCACCAAGGATAAAGATTACCTGAACAGGCTGTATACTTCCTTTTTTATGGTTCTTGAGCGAAAACGACCTGCGCATGAGTTTGTATGACTTTGGAAATCACGGCCGTTGCGATGGATTTGAAAATCATGGAGTTAACCGTAACCAGAGAGCCGAAAGTTCGCTGGACTATTTAATTTCACATTTGACGGTGTTACAGGTTCATGAGGAATTCCACAAGTCAGAATAATTTAATATTTTGCCGATCGCTATTTCGTCGGCAAAGTGCTTTTTTTCTGATAGGTAGACAGCATGGATGAAAACAAAATACGGTCGAACAGATAGAGACAGTAACGGATTTTGGTATATGGATTTAGTGCCTTTTTTTCATTTTCAGCAATCTCCTCTGCTCTATGTAAAAAGGTTTCCAGAACATCATTCAATTCACTTTCAGTGAACTCCTTTTTTATATCCAGGATTTCTTGCACAAAGCCATCAACTTTAAATTCAATAAAGTTATGTTCAGGAAAATACTTCAAGGCTACAAATAGAAACCGGAAAACATCCAATGGTTTATCATTCTCAATGGCACCACCTTCTTTTATCCGGTCACTGATCTTTTTTTCCTCCAGAGCGATTTCATCATCTATCCGAAGAAATTCATCATCAGCAATTTCAAATAAAGCAGACAAGCGGTTAATTCTTCGTTTCAGACTTTGCGGAATGCTCTTCTTGTATTTGATTTTATGGTCCAATACACTCCAGGCATCCTGAATAACTGTTCTTATTTGCAACTCGAAGCGAATATTTGCATAGGGAGCAAATTGTGTTTTTTTGCTGTATTTGTCATTTAGGGAGAGATCAAGATGCAAACTTTTATAACCGAATTTATCATCGGTACTTTCTATCTGGACGGTTTTATCGGTAATAGCAACTTCCTTGAAATATTTACTCAGTCCCTTCCGGATAATATTTACGTCCCGCAGGTAAAGACACACAACCCGAATCCCTATAAAATCGGACAAAGAATCAAAAATTCGATAATCCTTCTTTCCAGAAGTAATATCTGGTAAATATTTCCGGTCAAATTTGCTCAGGCACTCATCATAATCTTTAATCCTTCCTGAAACATACTCTACGTTTGGCAGCGATTCAATACGTTTGATTAGAAATGTCAAGGCCGAGTTATAATACGCTAAATTAGCGTGATAATACTTCTTGAATTCTTCTATTTTGAGATCAATGTTGTTCATAAGTTAAATTGCTGGATATGAAAATAGCATTATTCGGGTACATCAGAATATCTAGCAAATCAATCCCGATACCACTGAATATAAATCAATCCGTCTTTAAAAGTTGTTCACGTACCTGCAGCAATTCCTGACGATGCTTTGCGGTAGTTTCAGGATAAGCCATCTTAAGTTCGTTGAATGCATCAAGTACAATATGAGAAACAATTAATCGGGCATTCTCCTTGTCGTCGGCCGGGATAATATACCATGGAGCATGCTGTGTGCTTGTTTCGTTTAGGCAAAACTCAAAAGCATCCATGTATTTGTCCCAGTATTTGCGCTCGTCCGTATCGGCAATACTGAATTTCCAGTTTTTATCCGGATCATCAATGCGTTGGATGAAACGCTCGCGTTGTTCATCTTTCGAGAGGTGCAGGAAAAACTTCATAACTCGGGTTCCATTTCGGTAAAGGTGTTCCTCCAGATCAACAATGGAGCGATAGCGTTCGTCCCAAATGGTCGTCAAATTAAGCGATTCATCCGGCAACCCCTGCCCTTTCAGAATCTCCGGATGCACCCGTACGATAAGCACTTCTTCGTAATAGGAACGATTGAAAATGCCGATTCGTCCACGTTCCGGCAAACACTTCGTTGTACGCCAGAGAAAATCGTGTTTTAGTTCCTCCATGCTTGGCTCTTTAAAACTAAAAACCTGGCACGATTGTGGATTAATTCCGGACATGACATGCCGGATAACACCATCTTTACCCGCAGCATCCATCCCTTGAAAAATCAGGAGAACGGCGTAACGCCCCGACGCATAGTGTAGGCGTTGTAGCTTGCTAATTTCTTCAACCTGTTTCTCGAGAAATTTTTCATACTGCTTTTTCGACTTGAAAAAAGGTTCTACGCGCGTCGGATAGCCTTTTAGCTTAACCTGTTCTCCGGGCTTCACCCGAAATTCATTCGATTTGATTTTCATTCTTATTCAGCTATTGATCCATATTTTGTGTGTACGGACTTACTTCCTAATTTGTGCCTGAATTTTTCGGATTAACGGAACAGAGAACCGATTGGGAGTAATGCGAGAGACCAAAACAAAAAATTTATTGATCAAGCCAGGAACTGATCTTGAATATCCGGATAGCATGTCATGATAACCGCAAAGAGCCACTTTTGCTGGATCAGCAGGTGAAAGAAAACTGGCCCTACTCTGCTTTTCCTTCGAATTTTTTGCTGTTATTTTTTGAAAATTTGTCTTGGTTTGTCCGGGACAAAGAACGGTTACCGTTACTCCTGTCCCTTTTACTTCATTGGCAAGCGCTTCGGAAAGAGACAAGATATAAGCTTTTGTGGCGTAATATACTGCCATCAATGGTCCAGGTTGAAAAGCGGCTACTGAGGATACATTTAATATTTTTCCGCTTTTCACTTTAATCATGTCTTTCAATAGAAGTTTGGTAAGGTGAGTCATCGTCAGAATATGCATGTAAATCATCGATTCTTCCAGTTTCCATGCTGTTTCAGAGAAAAAACCATATAAACCAAATCCCGCATTGTTGATAAGCACATCAATATTTCTACCCTTTATTTGCTCGTGGATTAGTTCAGCACATCTGGGCTGACGCAAATCACAAATTATTGTGTCTACTCGAACCTGATATCTAGCTCTTATCCTTTGTTTTGCGGCTATCAGTTTCTCTTCATCAATGTCGACTAAGATTAAATCAAAGGAATCCTTAGCCAGCAAATTTGAAAATTCAAATCCCAAGCCAGAAGCAGCACCAGTAACTAATCCTGTCATTACCATATTTCTATTCATTTTAGAAGCTGTAATTTGCAATCGGTTTCCCACGCTCAAAGTAAGTATCAGCTAAAGAAATGTCTCTTGAAACTTATAAAGGGCGGAATAAGATCCTTACTATTTTGAGCTTATGGGATGTTCCAATATGTATTTAGTCAAAAGCGAATTCAGCGATTCCAAATAGCTTTTTAGTTGATTAATTGTTACTCCTAAATCTCTTTCATCTGAAATTTCACCTGGTATTTCTTCTAGGAATATGGTCAACTCAGGATAATAATCCCGTATCACCATGGTCATTCTCAGAATTTCTGAGTTCAGATCCTTTACTACTTCCCGATATCCATCTTTATGATCCTTATCGTTTGTTTGGGTATTGATTCCGATATAACACATTCAATGTTGATTTTAGTATTAATTCTGGTCGGTCTGGCACTAGTGCACCTTACTTCCTATCATCATTAATTCCCTGGAGAATAATACTTCAGGGCCTCAGGCATAAACTGCTTTAACTTTTTTAACCGTGTGGCATCGGAAGGATGTGTGCTTAGAAATTCAGGCGGATTGGCTCCACCAGCTTCTGACATTCGCTGCCAAAAGGGAATTGCTTCCCGAGGGTCATAACCAGCCATGGCGGCAAATATCAACCCATACTGATCAGCTTCTGTTTCCTGCTGTCTCGACCAAGGCAGCAACGCGCCCAACTGGCTTCCAATTCCATAGGACATTAAAAACAGGTCTTGTGTTTCCTGTGGCTTTTGAGATAAAGCAACCTGTAGTGCCGCACCTCCCAATTGTTGAACTAACCCTTGGCTCATTCGCTCTGCTCCATGCTTAGCTACAGCATGAGCAATCTCATGCCCTACAACAATAGCAAGAGCTGTTTCATTCTGTGTTACAGGCAACAGTCCGGTGTAAACGACCACCTTACCACCAGGCATACACCAGGCATTAACCTCTTTCCCATCAATGGTATTAAACTCCCACTGGTATCCTTCCAACACCGATTCTTGTCCTTGTTCAGTATAGAATACGGTTATTGCTTTCGAAATCCGGGCACCAACACGATCAACCATGGCCGCTTCCCCATTACTGGATCGTAAGACCTTGTTTTCATCCAAAAATGTGTTGTATTGATCAATGGCCATTAGTTGTAATTCCGATTCCTGCACTAAACTCAGCTGGTTACGGCCTGTTACCAGATTCATTGCACATCCTGCTAAAACAATAGCAAAAAATGCGAATAGCAGCCTGTTCTTCATCCTCTTTAAATTTTTAAAATTTACATTTACAACGTCATACAATCTGAATACGAATAAGATTATTTCGCACTCAGATAAACATTACAGACTGAACATGAGCACTACAGCGGCCTACACGCTCCCTATAACGGACAAAAAAATCTCCGAAATTGAATTTTCAGCCGCTCGTAAGAACAAAGTTAGGGCCTGTCACTGGATTCCATCTTACAGAACTTTTGAAAAGAATTACATCATTCACACATTTTCAGGGCTCAGGTAATTTTATGAGCTGCCTGGATTATCCATTGGAAATTCAAGATTCGAAATGCGGCATGTTGAAACCCAATTGGTACAACAGGTTTGAAAATATGGTGTAGCAACAAGGCAAGCTCGTGGCAAACCACGAGGAATTATCCTACGAATAAAGCTTGAATAATATTGATGATATAAAGAAACCCGTCGACAAAGCTTTGTGACCTTTAAGCCAGTAATTTTCCATTATTGAGCTTATTGAAAAAGACAGCTCGGCTATGTTCAAGAACAGTTTCACGCTTTAAATTTGGAAATATCGATTGCGGACAAAAGACATTCCTGCTTATCCTCAATGACTACTCCTTCCAAATAAACCGAGCGTAAATCATTTTGATTGGCTACCATCGTCACCTTGCTCGACTCAGTTATTTTACCCTCGAAGAAAATTCTCAAACACTGGTAGTGACTCGTTGGAAACGAATAGTTCGAATTTGGCACTTATCAACTTAAAGCACTACCCACCACGCAGTTGGACTCCTGTGGAATTCAAATCGCAGATCAGGCCCTCATCGTCAAGTGTAAATTACCCCATTGGAGCAACATCAAACAACATGGTGTATTTTTTCAAGGCCAATTCTGCTGTCTCGTCTGCCTGTCGAAGCTCTTCGTATTGCATTTCCAGTTCAATTTGGTGCACAAGCAATTCATGTACCAGCTTTTCTACCTCAATTTCCGTCTCAGGTTTAACCATTTTGTGGAATCTTTCATCCAGTTGCTCTTCGGCCTTCTGCCTTAGCATTCGGTCACTAGTCGAATTCATTTTTTTTGCTACTCATGGGTTTCCTGTATTAATTTTCATTGTTTTAGCGAAACTCATCTTCGTATAAACTGAACTGCAAAGCATTAAAGAGTCTTCAAGATAGACATTTTCAAAAGACGAACAGAGTCTATTATTTTTCATGCTTTTCTAAGTCAGATAACCTGGATAGATGAGGACTTAACCGCCCCTCCTCTTTAAAATTGGCATTCAGAAACGTTTGTACCAGCCTCCAGCATTGCTCATAGGTTGAATTTACTTGCTGATCCAAACACATCAGGTTCATATCGATATTTACGACTCCATGTTTAGCCGAGAAGTTTTCTGTAATCAGGGCAGCACGAACGCCAGCTACCTTATTGGCAGCAATACCGGCTCCAACACCATCATTGCTAATCGCCACCCCACGCACAACCACTCTTTTAGCAACCGCCATCGCTAAAGGTACCACAAAATTCATGTAATCGTATCCATTGACGGCCTCATAGGTACCAAAGTCAGCCACCGAATACCCTGCCGCCTTAAGTTCAGCTATAAGCTGAGTTTTCAAGTTAAATCCAGAATGATTTGCTGCAATACCAACAGTTAGCTTTCGTTTTCTGCCCAATCTCCTTTTTGCGATACTATAATTGATTACTTTCATTTTCAATGCAATATTTGGGGCTTGATCAGGCCGATGAATTATAAAAATTGATCATTTTTTCTTTCTAAAAACTAAAAAGCCGATGAAAAAACCAACTGCTAAACCAATAAATACGGGGTCCCAATTCCAATTGGACATATCTGTCATCCCATTTTCATGCATCATCCCAGTATTCCTTTCACAGCCTGAAATTAAGGTCATAAACAGCATGGAGTAAAATATCCTTTTGCTTACTGTCGTCATTGTCTTTATGTTCTCAGTTTAGTCCCTCTCTTATTTATGCTAATTCAATGCAATTTTCAAGATCAGGCATGATTGCTTCAGCCTGTTTTAAACGTTATCCCGATATATATATCCGTCCGTTACCAGCAATCATGCAAAGTTTAGGGTTAAATCATTCACACATTTTTCCAGAAAACACCCAACTTCCGATGCTGATGGTCATTCATTTTGCCAGTCGGAAACAACTGCATGCCCTTTTTTGTCTCCATTGATATTCAAGTCTCTTCAGTTATTATGCCGTATTTTCGTTGCCATATTCGTTTTATCAGCCTCTTATAGATGGGCGCATCCTCAACAGGCTTGGGCAAATAAGCTTCATGCCCGTCTTCATAAGCAAAAGGCCAAAGTTCTTGGGCTGCTATTTTATCGGCATGCCAGAGTGTGATCACTGCTGCACTCCCTTCTTCATGTCTGATATGCCGGGTGTATTCCCCTGAAGGATCATGCGTAATAATCAGGTTGAAATATTGTGCCGGCAATAGGTCCAGTATCGCTTGCCCAACTCATTTTCATCCAAAGGGTGCTGGTCTGGCCCATCATCCAAATCTCCCATGATCCCTTCTGCTTTAAGCTCTTTTAATACCTTATAAAAATTTGTTGCACGCTCCGTGTCACTTCCTCTGCATAGCGATACAATAAAACAATTCCACGATGGATGGCTCAGAACTGTGCCACCTGCCCACAGCGTTTCATCGTCTGGGTGGGCAACAATAACGGCAACGTTTTTAGAACCTATTTCATCCATTTACTTAACGTATCAATTGCTTCCTTCTCTCTCGCGATAAAAGTCTTTCACAAAAGCCTGCTGCTGATTTTCTGTCAGTTTATCAGCCGACATAACTTCAAATTTTATTTTTTCAAATTGACGGTCATCTTTTAACAAGTTGAATAATTCGTTTTTTGCATGCGTTGGTCCAAACAGAAGAACTTCTTTATAATCAGTTATGATATCACCTATTTTTTTGTAAAAGTCGGTCTGTTGATTCTGCTCCTTATTATGCATCAAACTTTCATCCATTCTCAGATTTTCCACCTGCTCGGGAAAGGCAGGAACTAACTCTAACGAAATGGTTACTACTTTATCATTTGAATATTCCATGATGTTGGCTGTTGAGTGATCCATCCAAATGCCTAACTGCTTTGCTGATTTCATTTCGATTTATTTTTAATGATTAATAATCTCATTACAGAAGAACCCGCTATTAATTCTGTCAAAATCAGAATTTATTTTTTTGTTAGAATAATCAATACCGGTATCGTTGTATATAGTAAAACCCTATCTGTAACACTTCCCATGGCCGTGTTTTCAAACCACTTTCGACTATGCGAGCCCATAACAATAACATCTGCATTAATACCTCTTGCTACTGCTAAAATCGATTCTGCAAAATCACCTTCTTTTGTTTGTGTTTGAATCCTATCGTCACCCAAATATCGCTTTGTATTGTCTAAGAATTCTCTGGATATTTCATCCGGCTGAAGGTCTTCTTCTACAAATCTGTGGCTTGTATCCAAATGCCCGGCAAATCCTAAGATGGTAATCCTTCCAATTGAAGTATAATATAACGGATCTGCAATTACATGCAGTAAAGTAACTTTTGCCTTCATCGTTTTGGCGAACAAAAATCCTTCATCTGCCACTTTCTGAGCACTTGGATCATAATCCAAGTCAATCAATACTTGTTTTGCTTTAACTGTCATCCGAACCCAATTTTTATTTTTTCCAACTATATCGCTAGCACCTTCCTGCATTCTGCTAAGCAAAAACAACTTGATTAAAAGCACAGTGCAAATCTCAACAAGAACAAATAAGCACAAGTCAGCACAGCTATACTTGTATAGCTTTAGAGTAATATCATCTCGACCATTTAGACCAAATTTTGTCCTCATGATAGAATCATGATAAAGCTATTTCAATTAACCTCTATGCACATTCGACATCAGTGTTTCTTAACGGTTTCACGGTGAAATAGAATTCGAAGAAGCACAATAAATCCGGCTACTGGTAAAAGAATATCAATGTACCTGAAGGAATGAAACCCTAAGGTTATAATAGCCCACAGGAGAACAAGTAATCCAGCAATAATGTAAGGTGAACTTTTCATGACTTTTGCTTTTTACTGACTTACAAAGAATGACGGATATGATGAAATTAGCTGTCAATCGATTTCTGAAACTAATGACGACATCAGTTCATTTTAAAATCTATCCGTTGTTAATACAACCTGGCGGCTAGGATATTGAACATTGATCTCCGACTCGGTTGTTATAAATACTTTCACAGGTTGATACGAAGACACGGTCTCCATGGTAGCCTGCAGTTTACTTGAAAAGAGTGCGGTTGAACTCACTAATTGTCCCAGGTTTTCAGTCTCACCCTGATCGGTTTCCATCCAAACAACATAGGTTAGTTTAGTCTTTTCCATCCTTTCAATTTCTGCCAAATTATTTACACTAATCTTAACGTGATAATTCTTGTTACTATCGCTTTTAACCTTCACATAGCCCTCTGCTGCAGGGACAATTGTTGAAATATTAAATTTTATCTTTTTGGCAGATGAATTCAAGGGCGAAAAAAGAAGAACTAAAAAGAAACCTATGAGTATCATCTTCATTTTGCTTAGAGTTGTTACTATTTTCATCTTATTCGATTTAATTTGCTGTAAATACTAGATTGCACAATCAAAGGTAATGCTCAAAAAGCCCAATACTGTTACACAATTAGCTATAAGAGTTACATCATTCACACGTTTGTGCGGTATGAAAAAGCAGTTCTGTAAGATACTTGGCATCATGAAAAGTAGTTGGTCATGGACATTTATCTCTTACGAAGTATCTGGACATCTGGCACCAAGGAAATGGATTAAGACGCTTTTCCTGGTCCGCTCTCCAATGAAGATTTTATCGGTTTTATATAAATAGTAGCGTTTCCGCTTCCCCAATCTCGAAATCCCGGAGTCCGGAACCAATCGAGTTCAATGAATCGATTACAAAGTAAAACGCCACACACCTCTTAAGCATGGCAATAATAAACACTGCCCGATCTTAAGCGAACCATTACTACTCAAAATCGGGCACTTTAAGCAGACTGACCAATCTGAATACACCGTGCTTGTGCACCTCGCATTGAGCGATTAGCAAATCAGGCTATTCCATTTTATCGAATCTTCTTAAACCAGATTCGCCAAACTAGCTTGCTTCCTTCTCAATGAGGTCTGAAACTTCTTCCTTAAATCGTTCAGTTATGCTATCAAGTGATTGGTCGAACTTTTCTTTTAATACTTCGACTTTGGCTTCTCCCTTTTTCAATCTTATTTTTCGGGTTCTTTTATCTTTAGACGGGGCAAATAAAGCTCCGGTCAAAGCACCGGCTGCTGCACCAATAACCAAGCCAGCCAATGCGCCTAACAATACTTTTATTGAGCTCATCGTTCAAGTTTTAACTGATGGGTTTAAAAAATTCGTTTTCGTCCTTGAATAAGGTTAAGTATTACTGCAATAATTGCAATAACCAGGAGAATATGTATGATGCCCCCTGTGTGATACCCAAGGTATCCGATTGCCCATCCTATAACCAGGATTACGGCAATGATGTAAAGTAAATTTCCCATGATTCTTTGTTTTAACTCGTTTTTATGTCCCATTGCATACTGGCCCCAATGCTATCTTCGTATCTGGCTTGGGCCATCTTAAGAGTCAATTAAGTACCTGCTTAATATTCGAGTCAATCGTACTAAAATTCACCCCCTTCTTCTTCCACGAAAAATCATAGCTTGTAACCAATTGTGGTTTCCAAGTCTTAGCGAATAGCTTTGTTCGTTGAAGATTGAAGGTTTTGTTATTTTGAAAAGTACCGAGGCTCATGATTATCGTATCTTTTTAATTTCAGCTTATTTTACATTGTCTTCAGTAAAATCAGCCAGGGCTTTGCCAAGCTTATCCATGTCGCTTTTGAATTCCGATTTGAATTCCTGCCATTTGTCGGCTCCCTCTTCGTTGTACTCTCCCAATTTCATTTTCAGCTCACTGTTTGTTTGTTCCAGTTCGGCCACTGCTTTTTCATAGTTAGCTTTAGTGGCTTCGTTCCCTTTTTCAATTTTTAGTTTGAATGCAGCAATCGTTTTTTCGTTGGCACTGATGATCAAATCCGTTTCCGTTTTAAATTGTTGGATCGAATCTTGCAATGCTTTGTTTAGTTCCTGTTGAGCATCGATTACCTCCATTTTAGCGTCCTGCACATTTTCCTGTGCGCTCTTCACTTTTTCAGATGACGACTGGCAACTGATCAATAGCGTACCTGCTAAAAACAGGGCAAAAGTGAAGATTGAAATTTCATTTTTCATAGTATTCAATTTTAAGACTGCAATTCAAGTATTGCATCGTCAAAGTTACTTCACTTTATCACCTGAACCATTACACAACTTTAGCAATAAGTTACATCATTCACACATTGCCTTTCCCCGCTTTTATTTTCCGAAGCCTTCATTTAAATCTGAATATTCTGAAAACTACCCAACACGCCAAATACATTCAGCAACCAAATCACAAGAATAATCACGACAACTGCGTTCAGCATACCCTTTATCGTGCGTTGCACGAGAATATAGCTATCCTCCTTCCAATTCCCCGCTCAATCCATTTCAAGTACGAATCTTTTTATCCATAAAAATGGTAATCATGCCCCCTGCAATCAACACAATGCCAACGACAGGCGGCCATTGAACGACATGATTCCTTTCTTTTGTTATTTCAATCGGACCAATATCGACCACTTTTTCCTTGGTGATATAATTAAATCCGGTGTATGCAATCATCATGATTCCAATGATGATGAGCACAATGGCAGATTTCTTTTTCAACGTGTTCGTTTTATCAATATGACGGTTTTTTTTTAGATCAAAAGCTATTTTTCAATTAGCTTACAGCGCAGAGGCTTCACTCCTATTTTGTTTTCTCCGGAGTAAGTTCTTTCAGCGATTTTTCAAGTTCTCCCATGTCATAATTGAATTCGTTCATAAACGATGTCCATTCATATGCTCCGGCATCTTTATAATTAGCCAGGGAACTCTTCAGATCATTGTTTCTTTGTTCTAATGTGGAAATCTTTTCCTTGCATGCATCGTCCATTTTGTCAAGTTTAATCTGTTTTTCCTTAAAATCGGCAATACATTTCTCATTGTTTGCAAGTTTCAGATCAGCCTCTTTCTTGAAGTTATGGAATTCAGAAACGGAATCCATATGCGTTTTCATCATCTCCATATTGTGGCCGGCAGTATCTTTATAGGCCTTCATCAAACCCATTTCATGTTTAACGGAGTCTTTCTGAGTTTCCTGCAATTCAACCTTGGCTTTTAGTGCCTTTTTATTGGTTTCCTGTCCATATGATATAGAAACAGAGCCGACCATTAAGGCTGCCAGCATCATACTAAAAATTAATTTTTTCATTGGATTGTGTATTAAGTGAATAACTAACTATAGCGTAAAGGTATCCTTCACGTAGTCCAAAAGCATTACATAATTCAGGATAAGAGTTACATCATTCACACATTCGCATGCGCATAAAGAGCTCATGAGCAGCAGCTAAGGGATGGCAAAAACAGAAAAGCGTTGAATAACGATAAGAGTTGCCTTTAACGCTACAACTTCGATTTTTTCAATTCATTCAGAAGTTCACGTAAATCAACTGTTGCATAAGTCGATGCATAATCCGACATGGCGTAGGGAATAATCAAATCGTTATTCTGAATTATGGATCCACAGGAATAAACAACATTGGGAACATAGCCTTCACGCTCTTCAGCATTGGGCATCAACAAGGGGGTCCTCAATCTGCCAATTTCTTTTACCGGATTTTGCAGATCAAACAGCGAGGCTCCCAGCACATATTCACGCATAGGTCCTACCCCATGTGTAATAACCAACCACCCTTCGGGCGTTTCTACAGGTGATCCACAATTTCCGATTTGAATCAATTCCCATGGGAATTTGGGTTGCTGTAATAATCTAGCTTCGCGCCAAATATTAATATTATCCGAAAAAGCGATGTAATTATTAAACCCATCTAAGCGGCAAAGCATGGCATAGCTGCCATTTACCTTGCGCGGGAAAAGCGCCATACCTTTATTTTGAGCAATTTCGCCATGAAGCGGCAAAACCCGAATATGATAAAAATCCTTGGTATCCAACATCTCTGGCAAGATGGTTTTGCCATCATAAGCCGTATACGTAGCATAATAAGTCACTTCCTTATTATCATCTGTAAACTTCACAAAACGAGCATCTTCAATACCGTTTTGTTCATTGGCTGATACCGGAAAAATAACTCGTTCCGAAATATTTGTATCCATTGAAAAATCAAGTTCGTAATGCGACGAAGCCAACCAGTTGATTTGGTTAAACAAGATTTCTTTATCCGAAGTAAGGTGTAACGATTTTCTTGCCTCTTCAATGCAACGCCGCAACTCTTCATAGGTGAATTTTGGATATGCAACAAAAAACTGTACGGCTAGTTAAGAGTTACGCTGCTATTCTTTGATTATTATTTAGTTGTTCAAATTCGTTTATTGTTTTGTACCCTAAAGCCGAATGCCTTCTTCGTTTGTTGTACCAGGTTTCGATCCACCGAAACAAGGATAATTGGGCTTGTTCCTGATCGAGAAAGCTCCGTTGATAGACCAACTCCACTTTTATCGTTTTAAAGAAGCTTTCGGCCACAGCATTGTCCCAGCAGTTACCTTTACGGCTCATACTGCGGGCAACCAGCTGCTCGCGTTCCAATAGATTGGTGAAAGCATTGCAGGCATACTGGATACCACGGTCTGAATGAAAGATTAGTTCATTCGTAATCAAACGATTCTTTACGGCCATTCTCCATGCAGGAATCGTTGTTTCTTCCGCACGCATGCCTTTGCTCATCGCCCAGCCAATCACTTTACGATCAAACAAATCAATAATGACAGTCAAGTACATCCAGTCTTTGTTGGTTCTGATATAGGTAATATCGGAAACCCAAACTTGGGCAGGGGCAGAAACCGAAAAGTTCTGGTTTAACAGGTTGGGAGCGATCGGATAGTTGTGTCTGGAGTCGGTTGTCGCTTTGAACTTTCGTTTCCGCTTGGCTTGCAGTCCTGCAGCGTTCATAATTCGGGCCGTGCGAGGACGTGACACCTTGTGTCCTAAGGCGCGAAGTTCTTCGCTCATCCGCGGGCTTCCATAGCTTTGACCACTATCCTGAAAAATCCGTTTAATTTCGACCAATAACTTTTGGTTTTCATTCCAACGGTTTGACTCTCCGTTCTGAAGCCAGTGGTAATAACCGCTTTTGCTTATTTTGAATACTTTACACATCATCCGGGTAGAAAACCGGTTGCGGTGATCACTTATAAATTGGTAGATTTCCCATCGTTCACGGAGAAGATGCTGATTGCCTTTTTTAGGATATCCCGTTCCATTCTGGCTGCTCGAAGCTCTTTCTGTAAGCGGGCATTTTCTCGCTCCAAATCCGTCATCTTTGGATTCCCGTAACCTGGAAAACTATTGTCTTTATACTGACTAAATTCCTTACGCCACCGATAAAGTAATGCTCGGTCGATTCCTAGTTCATCTGCAATCTCGCTGGCATTCCCGCTTGCATAGGATAGCTCTACGGCTTTTTTCTTAAATTCTTTGTCAAACTTCTTTCTCATAGGACTCATAATGTAGGTGAATAAAATAATACTTAACCTATCGTCCAGTCAAATGTAGCAACTCCAAAAACTTGTGAACTTTCATTTTAAAACGCAAGTATTAGCCACACGGAAGAAGCAATTCTCACCCGAGTTTATTCTTGCAGAAAATGAGCTTTGATGCAAGTAAAATTCTTTTTTTTTGATGAACTTTGGAAAACATGAAATCAAACCAACTCCATCAAAACGATCAGGTCATCCACAGCTGGGAAGAGCTGTGCGAAGAGGTATATCAAGAATCATGGAAACCGCATTTAAGTCGCTATCGTTCCGACTACGCCTTTCGCGGACTATCGGATTCCAGCTACGAACTAAAAAACAGTTTCCTGCGCAATTGCGGCCATCGCCCGGATCTGGAATATCACTTGTTGCGTAATTTTCGTAAGTACAGCCTTTCGAAAGACGCCCAACTCAGCGCATCCTTCTGGCGTTCGCTGGTCATGGCACAACACCACGGCCTCCCAACCCGCTTACTCGACTGGACCTACTCTCCTTTCATAGCCATGCACTTTGCTACAGCCAACACTGAGAAATATAATCTGGACGGCGTAATTTGGAAAGTCGATTTTGTCAAGGTCAACAAACTGGTTTCCGAGCCCATGAATCGTTTGCTATGCGAAGAAAAATGCAATGCTTTCACGGTCGAAATGCTGGAAGAAAGCATCATGTCCTTATCTGATTTTGATAAAAAGCTGAATAAAGAACAAGTGATCTTCTTTGAGCCGCCCTCCATCGACCAGCGCATTGTAAACCAATACGCTTTCTTTTCGGTGATGAGCCAATCGACCAGTATCATGGATGAATGGCTGGTGAATCATCCCGAACTCTACCGACGAATCATCATCCCTAAAGAATTAAAATGGGAAGTGCGTGACAAGCTGGATCAGGCTAACATTACCGAACGAGTCCTTTTCCCGGGACTGGACGGTCTGGCGACGTGGCTGAAGAGGCATTACAAGCCAGTTCCTGGCGATGAAATTATGGACTAACCCATTGATTTTGAACTACCCAGTCTACAAATACTTCTTCAAACTATGGCTAAAGGCACTATTTTCATTGGAAAGTGCTCTCCGATAATGAGGCTTTAATTCTTCCGGTCCGTTTTCAACCAAATAAGAATACGAGGTAAAGTTGAGCAAATCCAGATCATTGTAATCATTTCCAATTCCGAAAGTCATATGGTGCTGAATACGCTTCTGTTCGCATAAAAACTTCACGGCATTGCCTTTAGAAACATCCTTGTGAAAGATTTCCATCCAAATGTAATCGGTGTCCAAAGGCGAACTGGTACGCACCACCTTAATATCATCAAAGCGGGCTTCGAGTTGTTGCTTTGTTTGAAGAAAAGCTTCCGGATCATTCGGGAAAATTACCAGAAACTGACAAGCATTGCTTTCCAGCTTTTGGTTAGCAGGAAGCTCTTCAGAAACCGAATTATGGAAATCAAAATACCGGTCAAACTCTTCGCACGATTGATTTCCCCGGTAAAACCAGCAGCGAAAATTATCAGGAACGGCGCGAAACAGGTGAAAGTTCATGTCGCCATCAATCAGAAAACGGATAATTTCTTCCGTTGTTTCCCGTTTTAAATTCTGCCGATACACCAGTTTCCGGTTTTTCCAATCATAAATACCGGCTCCGGACGAAAACGCCACATAATCAAAAGGCAGATGATCGGGCAACACTTCCAGCACTTTCTTGAAGTTACGACCAGTAGCCACCACACGCAGCACCTGGCGCTCACCCAGCACCTCAAGCATCTGAATATCTTCGTCACTAATCGACTTATCATTTTTCAAAAAAGTGCCATCCAAATCGGTGGCCACTAAACGAATATCTTTCATCATTTCAATCCAATAACTGGTAACTACTCATTTGTACAGGGGCGTTTAAAGAAGGCAAAACCTTTTCCAACAAAATCCCTTCCGTTGCCCGTCCATTATACCCAAAGGTGGCTCGCACGCCCAATGCAATAAACTGAACCGCCCGATCGAGCGCTATCGGCAAGCTGTCGCCTTGCAGCAACGAACCAACCATTACACTGGCAAAAGCATCGCCGGTTCCCGGATAATGTGCCGGAATATAATCGCAACTCACCCTCCAAAAACGGTTGTCTTTTTTATTAAACGCCACAACGGAGGTATTGTTATTTTTCATTTGGTCGGGCACGCTTGTGATGATTACTTTTTCAGGTCCCATTTCTGCCAGTCGCCTGGCCCATTGCTTAATTTCCGATAATTCAATTGCAAGTTGATGCTCCTCGCCAAGCAAGAATGCCGCTTCAGTCAGGTTAGGTGTAATCACATCGGCCAGTGTTACCAACTCTTTCATCTTTGTTACCATAGCCGGGGTATAAGCTGAATAAAGCGCACCATTATCGCCTAAAACCGGATCGACAACAACCAAAGGCTTATTGCCTGAAAAATCACGAATAAACTGTTTAACGGTATCCACCTGTTCGGCCGCCCCCAGATAGCCCGAATAGATGGCATCAAAATCAAGCTGAAGCCGTTTCCAGTGATTAATCATGGGCTGCAATTCCTTGGTCAAATCCACAGTGTGAAAGTCATCATAAGCACTATGAGACGACAACACAGCCGTTGGCAAAGGGCAAACCTGAACACCCATAGACGACAGAATCGGAATAACAACCGTCAAGGAAGCCCGTCCAAAACCACTTAAATCATGAATTGCGGCTATCCGCGGAACTGAATTTCTCATACTATTTGGCTTGCATTAAACGAGATTAAACTTCTTCCAATTAAACAATCATTACGCCGAAAAGATGAAACACGGATGCGAATACTCCGGAATTGAACAAATTAGTTGACTTCCACAATAGTGATTCCGGCGCCACCAAACTGAACATGCTCGTCGCGGTAGGATTGGACAACAGGATCGGCGCCTAAAAAGCTCCGAATCATTTCCCGCAGGATCCCATTTCCTTTCCCGTGCAGAATTCGAAGCTCATGCACATCCAGCATGATCGCTTCGTC
This sequence comes from Sunxiuqinia sp. sy24, assembly GCF_052677165.1. Lineage (NCBI taxonomy): Bacteria > Pseudomonadati > Bacteroidota > Bacteroidia > Marinilabiliales > Prolixibacteraceae > Sunxiuqinia > Sunxiuqinia sp. sy24. Next base: position 102,188 of record NZ_JBQYLH010000018.1, on the reverse strand, counting down.
TAAAAAAGCCTGAATATTGGTGATGGCTTCATCGGCGCGCTGCCCGCGAACGTCAATTTCGGGTCTGAAGGTATTACGTTTTTCTGATAATTTCCGATGCACATTGGGCAAGGTTTTATTGGTTCCGCGCAGTTCCTTTTTTGCCTCGTTGTTACTCACCTTCGTCAACTTTTTCCGATTAACAGAGGTTCGCAACTGTCCAAAAGCAACCACCACATTTTTGTCACCAATTTCCAGAATCTCACCAATGCTGCTCTGCCCTTCCATCTTCACTTTGTCACCAGGCTCCAGCTCCTCTCTCGCTTTTTTAGGTGCTGCTTTGGGCTTTTCCTTTTGTTCGGGGCGACGCTGGTTGCGGCGGCTCTCCTTTTCTTTAAGCTTCTGAATTTTTTTATTGATCCATTCATCATTCTCTTCCTCGGGTTCCTCCACCGCTTCTTTAAATGTAGAAAGCTGCTTACGAATAGCCTTTGTTTTCTCTTTCTCTGCCTGACTTTCCCGAATTTCGCGAATGGTATTTTCTACTTTTTGATTGGCTTCAGCCAGCACACGAGCAGCGTCTTCCTTCGCTTCAGCAATAATTTGCTTACGCTGCTTGGCCAAATCGCTTAAATCCAACTCATACTTTTCAGCCAGGTCGTCCAAACTGCGCTCTACCTTGCGAATGCGCATGCGTTTGGATTCCCAATACCGCTTATCCCGCACAATGTCCCGCAAGTGTTTATCAAAGTTGATATGATCCTTCCCTACTTTTTCAGTAGCATCCTCCAAAATAAATTCTGGCATCCCAATCTTTCGGGCTATTTCGAAAGCAAAAGAACTTCCCGGCTTTCCAATCTGCAATTGAAAGAGCGGTTCCATCCGATGGTTGTCATAGAGCATAGCACCGTTTTCAATGCCTTCAGCCGACGAAGCAAAGTGCTTGAGGTTAGTATAATGTGTTGTAATCACGCCAAAAGTACGCTCTTTGTTGAGCTGATCCAGGATAGCTTCCGCGATGGCTCCGCCAATCATCGGTTCTGTTCCGGTTCCGAACTCATCAATCAGCACCAGGGTACGGTCATTCGCAAACTTCAGAAAGTGTTTCATATTCATCAAATGCGAACTGTAGGTACTCAAGTCATTTTCGATGGATTGCTCATCGCCGATATCGATGAAAAGCTGATCGAAAACCCCGGCCCGGCTGGCCTCATCAACCGGGATCAACAAGCCACACTGCAGCATATACTGCAGCAGACCAACCGTTTTCAAGCAAACGGATTTTCCCCCTGCATTGGGACCCGAAATCAACAACAGGTGCTTCTCCGGATTCAGTTCAATATTCAAGGGAATAACCGGACGTTTTTCCCGATCCAGAGTCATGCGCAGCAAGGGATGAATGGCTTTCTCCCATAATAATAGCGGTCCTGGCTCCATTAAAGGTTTGATCGCATCCATCCGCTGACCCAGGCGCGCTTTGGCACGAATAAAATCGACCGTTCCCAAAAAATCGTACAAGCCAAACAAATCGTTGAGGTAAGGCCTGATATCATTCGAAAACTCAATCAGAATACGCACGATCTCACGTTTTTCGGCATACTCCAATTCCCGAATTTCATTGTTGATTTCCACAACTTCAGCGGGTTCAACATAAGCTGTTTTTCCAGTAGCCGATTCATCATGAACGATACCATTCATCCGCCGTTTCATGGCCGAAGAAACCGGAATTACAGGGCGACCGTCACGAATAGAAACAGACGTATCTTCATCCACCAGGCCGTCGCGCTGCGCCTGCCTTAAAATACTGTGCAAGCGTTTAGAAACATTACTTTGCTTACTCAACAATTCGCGACGAATGCGCCCGAGTTCCGGTGATGCCTGATCTTTTATTTTTCCGTGTTGGGTGATAATTTGATCAATTCGGTCCTTGAGATAAGGAAAAACCTGAATAGGACGAACCAATTTCTTCAAGTTGGGGTAAAGTTCCTCTTTTTGCTGACTCAAAAAACGAACAACCGCAGTAATGGTTTCCAGCGATCGCTTCAAGTCAAATAATTCATTCACTTCCAGAAATCGTCCTTCGGTTTGAATTTTGGACAGCGATTGGCGTAAATCAAAATAATAATTGGTTGGGAAATTGTCGTTTTCCTCCATCAAGCGAGCAAATTCGTCGGCATAAGCCAACTCTTGCTGAATGGTATCATAGTTCGTTAAGAAGCTAATTTCATCGACCCGGTCTTTTCCGAGCGATCCAAGACAGTTTTCTTTCAATAAGCTTCGAACCCGATCGAAACCAATTTTTGATTCAAAATTTTGAGGATATATTTTTGCCATTACCTTTAATTGTTTGGCAAAAATAGAAAGATGTGAGGTCTAACAACAAAATCTTAGTTAAAATCTTTTAGGATTTGAAGAAATTCATGAATCCGAAAAGGTTTCAGCATCGAAGCATTCATCCCTGAATCGAGACATGCTCTCATTTCGTGATCGGTATCGCTTCCGGTTAAAGCAACAATGATCGCCTGACTATCAAGCGCTTGTTCTTTTTCATAATCTCGAATTTTTTTGGTTGCCTCGTAACCATCCATAATAGGCATCCGGCCATCCATCAGAATAATGTCATAGTGCTTTTCACAATACATTCTATAAGCCTCCATCCCATTGTTTGCCAAATCAATTTCACCCATTGTGTTCCTTAAAGACATGGCAACAACCCGTTGATTGATTGTACTGTCATCAACAACTAAGAGAGATAGTTTATCTAAATTGTTTTTCATAATTATCAAAAAAAAGTAAGACAAAAGTAAATTAATTTATAAATACTCCTATTTCCCACCAAAAAAATCTGAATACTCCCTCCAAAAGGCATTCACTTCCGATTTCATCTCTTTACGCAGCATCAGAATACCAATCAAGTTAGGAATGGTCATCATCGCAATGGTTATTCCTGAGAATGTCCAGATAATGGTTGTATCCATAAATGAGGCAAAAAAGAAACAGACAACATACACAATCCTGTAATAGATTTCCCCTTTAATTCCGAAGAGAAAAGTTACTGCCCGCCCCCCATAATAAGACCACGAGATAGCTGTTGAAAAAGCAAATAACAATAGACCAACAGCTACAATGTATCGTCCATAATCGCCAAACCAACTCTTAGTAAAAGCTTCAGTTGTGAGAGGAGCACTATGGATTAACGATTTTCCGATGATTACCGCCCCATTGTCCAACGGAATATGTCCATCGGTTACGGTCAGCATACCTGAATACGTCTTTCCGTCCATACTAACACGCACGTCATCGGCCACCGAACGGGCATGTAAAACAGTTACGTCCCCCTGCAGTTTTCCATCAACCACTTGCAATTCTCCTGAATACAAAGGCAACTCCCCTTTCCCCAGCAAAAAATCCGCAATTTGATCCCGGTCAACCGCCTTAGCCTCGTCATAGCTTCCGGCCAGAATTTCAAGATCAGCCGCCTGAAACTGATTATCCATTTTTTCAGTCCAAACTCCGGACGAAAGAATCACCAGCCCCGTTAGCATGCAAATAATAATCGTATCAATAAACGGCTCGAGCAAAGCCACTAAGCCCTCTGAAACAGGCTCGTGAGCCCTGGCTGCCGCGTGGGCAATAGGTGCCGAACCTTGTCCTGCTTCGTTAGAAAACAGCCCCCGATTAACGCCTCGATTAAAGGCAAAAGCAAAGCTTGCACCCAAAAAGCCACCGGCTGCTGATGTTCCGGTGAACAGATCGCTAAAAACAGAGACAAGCGATGGAATAATATTTTGATAGTTGAAGAGTATTACGGCAATGGCACCTACAAAATAAATAACAGCCATAATTGGCACCAAGCGGGAAGTTACTTTTGCGATGCGCTTAATTCCACCAATGATTACAAATCCAAGCAATACGGCTAATATCGCACCCGTCAAAACCTTATTGACGCCAAAAGTTGCATGAACCGAATTCGCTATGGAGTTGATCTGTGGAAGGTTTCCCGTTCCAAAGGAAGAAAAGATGGTAGCCACAGCAAACAAGCCTGCCAGCCATTTCATATTCAACCTGTTTTTCATATAATACATGGGACCACCGGCCATTGTTCCATCCGCTGTTTTTTCGCGATACTTGTGCGAAAGTGTTACTTCAACAAACTTGGTGGTCATCCCCAACAAAGCTGTTACCAGCATCCAGAAAAGCGCAGCAGGTCCACCTAGGTGAATAGCCAACGCAACCCCGGCAATATTCCCGGTACCCACCGTCCCCGAAAGTGCAGTTGTTAGCGCCTGGAAATGCGAAGTATCTCCTTCATCCCCCTCCCTGTCAAACTTCCCCCGAACAATCCTAAAAGCAGACTTCAGGTATCGAAATTGTGGAAATCGTAAATAAAAGGTAAAAAACAGGCCAGTGCCCAATAATAAGAAAACAAACCACTGGCTTCCGCCAATATATCCGTCAATAAGAGAGAGAATCTCGTTCAGTTTATTCATCGTTTTTGTTTAGCTTGGAGCACTAAATATAACACATCGTTTACTTTTGTTAAAATTAAATAGCAAAAACCCCCGATTTTTATCAAATCGTAACATTTAGAGCTGATTCACCTCGAATAATTTAATGCAGAAATCTCCGGGAAAGCAGATTGCAAATCATTTTTTTCCATAAATTTGCTTCTAAACAATTAAGCAAAAAAGCTATGCTACCAAAATTCTTACTTGCAGACAATTCTCAGGAAACACCTGACACTATTTTCGTGGTTCACACGGTAGAACCTAAATTCATTGTTGAAAGCGACATTGAAGACTTCTGGTCCAACCAGGTTGTTCACTGGTTAAGCGACGCTCCTGAATCAGAAAAGCTGATAAAGCAATTACTGGAAGAAGCCGAAGAATACCTTGAAGCGGAATTCGAGAGTCAGGAAAATCTTTTTGACGAAGAAGACTAATCCCAATGGAAATAATTGACGGACCCAAAAAACGGTTAACCCGTTCGAACAACAAAATGATCGCTGGCGTTATTGCTGGCCTTGCAGAGTACTTTAGTATCGACCCGTCGTTATTACGGGTGATTTATGTTGTGGTATCTGTCCTTAGCGCCGGTTTTCCCGGCCTATTAATTTATCTCATTTGCTGGATATTTATCCCACAGCAAAATTAACTTTGGGCAACATCTTTCAAACTAAGCTGTATTCGTTTTCGGGCGATATCCACTTCGGTTACTTTTACTTTCACATGCTCGTGGAGTTTAACCACCTCATTGGGATCGCTAACGAAACGATCAGCTAGTTGAGAGATATGCACCAATCCATCCTGTTTCACGCCCAAATCAACAAAAGCCCCAAACTTGGTAATATTAGTTACAATGCCTGGAAGAACCATACCTTCGTGCAAGTCTTCAATCTTGAAAATGCCACTGGCGAACTCAAACACTTTGATATTTTTTCGGGGATCACGGCCCGGCTTGGCCAATTCTTTCTGAATATCTTTTAAGGTAGGTAATCCCACCGATTCTGTTTGGTACTTCTCCAACACCAACGACTTTTGCAAGTCTTCCGACTGCATTAGATCTGCAATGCTGCATTTTAGGTCTTTGGCCATTTGCTCAACTACATGGTAAGATTCTGGATGAACGGCCGAATTGTCCAACGGATTTTTGGCATCAGCAATGCGCAAAAAGCCAGCCGACTGCTCGTAACCCTTCGCTCCCATTCGCGGCACTTTCAGCAATTCTTTCCGGGTTTTGAACGCGCCGTTTTCCTTCCGGTAATCCACAATATTTTGAGCCAATTGTGGCCCTAGTCCCGAGATGTAGGTCAACAAGTGTTTGGAGGCTGTATTAACGTTGACGCCAACCTTATTAACGGCCGATTCAACCACCGTATCCAGGCTATTTTTCAGTAACTTTTGATCTACATCGTGCTGATATTGCCCAACACCAATGGATTTGGGATCAATCTTCACCAACTCAGCCAGTGGATCCATCAGACGGCGCCCAATAGAAACGGCTCCGCGTACTGTCACGTCATAGCTTGGAAACTCCTCGCGAGCCACCTTTGATGCAGAGTAAATCGACGCACCATCTTCAGAAACCACAAAAACTTTGATGTCGCGGTCATAGTGCAATTTCTTGATAAAATGCTCGGTTTCACGGCTGGCTGTTCCGTTGCCAATCGCGATAGCTTCAATGTGATAAGCTCCAACCAACGAAGTTATTTTCCGTGCCGATTGCTTGATTTCTTCCTGCGGCTTGTTCGGATATATGGTTTCGTTGTGTAACAAGTTTCCCTGCTCATCCAAACAAACCAGCTTACATCCCGTGCGATAGCCAGGATCGATTGCCAGCACCCGCTTTTGTCCGAGAGGTGCTGCAAGCAGCAATTGACGAAGGTTTTCGGCAAAAACCTGAATTGCTTCCTGATCGGCTTTCAATTTTGCGGCTTGTGCAAATTCGGTTTCTATAGCAGACGAAAGGAGACGCTTGTAGCTATCCTTAACAGCCAACTTAACTTGTTCTCCACTGGCATTGCCCGAACGAACAAAAAAGCGATTCAGTCGCTCCAAAACAAACTCTTCATCCGGCGATACTGAAATCCGCAAGATGCCCTCGTTCTCTCCTCTTCGCATGGCCAACAAGCGGTGCGAAGGACAACGCCTCAAAGGCTCTTCCCATTCAAAATAATCGCGGTATTTTACGCCTTCTTCCTCTTTCCCCTTAATCAGTTTGCTTTTAATCATTGCTCCCTGCGCAAAAGCCTGGCGCACCATATTTCGTGCTTTTTCATTTTCATTTACCCATTCAGCAATAATATCGCGGGCTCCGGCCAAAGCATCGTCCACTGATTCTACCTCACCTTTTACAAACGCATAAGCCCGGTTTTCCACATCGCGCTCATCCTGCTTAATGATAATTTGGGCCAGTGGTTCCAATCCCTTTTCACGCGCAATGGTAGCTTTGGTTTTCCGTTTGGGCTTATAAGGCAAGTAAATATCTTCCAACTCTGTGGCATCAAAACAATTTTCAATACGCGCTTTCAACTCTTTGGTCAGCAGCTCTTGCTCCTCAATGGTTTTCAGGATGGTTTCCTTTCGCTTGGTCAATTCTTCCAAACGTGCTTTCGCGTCCTTAATATCGCCAATCTGAACTTCATCCAGGCTTCCGGTCATCTCCTTCCGATAGCGAGAAATAAATGGCACCGTAGCCCCTTCATCCAGCAGTTTGATCGTATTTTGAACCTGCCCGATTGGTAACTGAAATTGGCCTGCGATTCGTTGTATGAGTTGCGTATTCATGTTTCTAAAATTTGGCTAGCGAAGATAATTGTTTTTTGCCGTCATCCCTTGTTTCATGCGGAAGAATTGCTGATGATCTGGTTTTCAGAACCCGAAAAACACAGGTATTAAAGGACTAACTTTTTCAGATCCTCCATAAATCTCATTTTCGCAATAGCTGCTTTTCGAAACGCTCCTTTTGCCTCAATCATTTCAAAAAAACAAAGAACCAATCATACCCTGGGAGTGCCCCGAAGGTGTTCGTTGATTTAAGGTTAAGCCATTGTTAGTAATTTCGACTGAGCAAGACAGTTTTTGTTTTTCGTATTAACTTTGCCTGCTGATTTAGGAAAAGGAGGATTGATTAGTCGAGACTCTTTTATAGACTTATTTATATCGATGTATTGAACAGTTTAAGTTATGCTTGTTTTAGTAGGATTTATAGCCACTTTATTCATTTTATTGGTGGGAGGCACTTGGCTTTCTAACCATTTCGGGAAGAAGGATGCCCAAAACGAAAAGGAGAAAGAGAATGTAAACGTTGCTTTGGATTGTTGCGGTGCGCACGAGGTATGCGATTTTGAAGAGATGTTGAAAAACCCGGATGAAATCGTATACTATGAAGATGAAGAACTGGATCGTTTCCAGGGAATTGATTCTAATGCTTATCAGAATGATCAGATCGATGAATTTCGCGATGTGCTTTACACTCTGGACAGTGAAGATATTCGCAAATGGTTGCTCAGCATCGAACGCCGAAAAATTCAATTGCCCACGGTATTGAAACAAGAAGCCATTCAATTGCTGGCTGACGCTTAAAACCTACTCATCAAAGAAAAGATCTTCTTTGATGAGTTTGATTCGATCCAAGGCGTAATAAGCATTTTCAGCCTCTTCGCCCGCTTCTTTCAAATACGACTGGTAATAATTCAATGCTAAGGTTTTATTGAAATTGTACTCCTCATACGTGGTTGCAATCTCGAACAAAACTTCCACTTTTCGCGAATCCAACTCATACGCTTTCAGGTAGCATTCAATGGACTTCTCAAACTCGCGTTGCGAACCATAAACCTGTGCCAGGTGATGATACATCTCCGGATGAAACTCCGGAATAGATATGTAAATAGCAAAATCGAGGTACTTGGCCGCCAATTCATAATGATCCAGTCGCTTATGAGCTACTCCTAAATAAAAGTTGATGTAGACATCGTTTGGATTCTCCATATAACAAGCCTCCAGAACTTCCAGCGCATGTTCCGTATGTTTATTGTGATACAGACAAATACCGTAATTTAAATACACAGGAAGAATGGTATCGTGCCGGGCCATAAAGGTTTGATAAGCATACTGGGCATGCGGATAATTTTTATTGACAAAAGCGGTATTCGCCAGTTTTAAATGAACAGCACGACTATCTGGAAAGCGATGTTTTGCCCTCGTCAAAAGATTCATACACTTGTTGGGCTGGTTTGTCTTCTCATAAATACCTGCCAAATTTAAGTACGCACTCAAATCATCCGGGTTCTGAATCAAATACTTCTCATACAACTGAATGGCCCTCTTCTTTCGCCCGGCTTTAGCGGCTGCCAAGGCGCTATACTTATTAAACATGACATTGGTTGAATCAGTCGCCTGAATTTCCTCAAACGTGCGCAGCGCTTTGCCATAATCATTCAAAAATAAGAAGGCTTTACCCAATTCGTATTTCAGCAATAAATCATCGGGGGCAATCGTCAACGCTTTTTGAAAATCAGCCACGGCTTTGGTATTGTTTCCCATCGCCTGAAAAAGGTCGGCCCGTCCCCGGAGGTAAGTTACGTCGAGTGAATCAAGTTCCAGAGCAGCATTTAAATCAGCTAAAGCCGCCGGGTAATCCATCAACCGTTGATGCACCATGCTTTTCTTAAAGTACAACTCGGCAGTGGGCTTTTCATCCAAAGCAGCATCAATAGCTTCCAAAGCCTGAGGATACTTCTGATTCAATAGGAGGATATCGATTTTTTGGGCATTCCCGAAAAAAGGGATTAGCAAAAACAACAGGAAGATTGATTTTCTGAACATGGCTTATTCGGTATTAAAAAAAACAGGGACCCCGGCATGCCGAAGTCCCTGTAATCACTTATTCTAAAACAAAATTAATGGGCACCGTAAACGACACAGCAACAAGTTCCCCTTTTTGTTTTCCAGGAGTCCATTTGGGTGATTGGTTAATCACGCGTAAAGCTTCATAGTCCAGTGCGGTATCAACACCTCTTGCAATTTTGGTGCGGCCAACCGAACCATCTTTTTCGACCACAAAAGTTACATAAACCTTGCCCTGAACGCCATTTTCCTTCGCTGAAACAGGATACTTAATATTCCTCGCAATAAACTTGCGCAAGGCCAATTCTCCACCCGGGAATTCAGGCATTTCATCAACCACATGGAAAACAGGATCAGACGATTCAGGCGACGAATTACCATACGCCACAACAACAACGTCATCTACATCGGTATTTTGAGCATCCATTGCCCCAGATTTCAAGGTAATTTCAATCACCCCGTTTTTGGCCAAGTCGCCATACTTTTGGATATAGACATCATCAGCTTGCTTAACGACATTCACACTGGTAATATCTTTCGGGTCCAGCCGATCCATTGCTTCTTTACCTGCCAGTTCTCCGTCAATTATGATTAAAGGCTGCTCGCTTGTTGCCGCCTTCAGTTCAACACCGTTTTCCGGTTCAACCAGTGCAGCTTCTTTGTTTTCGCAGGCAAAAACCAACACCAGCGTAATGGCTGTCATCAATCCGATTAAATAACGGAAATTCGCTTTCTTGGAAGATTTTATTTTTGTCATCATTTTTAGTCTTGATTTGATTAAGGAAGAATTGAAATTATTGGCAATCGAAAATTGTTCGCCAATAAACTGGGTGACTAATATTTCCTTGTAATGATTTATAGCCACTCCTTTATTTAATACTGCCTGGTCAGCCATATACTCATGGTTTTCCTTGATCACTCTCCGAAGCAACCAGAAGAATGGATTGAACCATTGAATAATACTGATCAGTTCAAGTATTAAGATATCCACCGTGTGTCCCTGGCGAATATGTTCGCATTCGTGTGCAAGCATCTTCTCCCACCCGGGTTTCGTTTCCAGGTTTCGGCTCACAAACAAATAATCGAGGAAGGAATACGGGCTTGAATTGTCATCGATATAAACGTAATTGATTCCATGTTTGGAAACGAGCTCTCCTTGCCGGATCACCCGAACCAGCTGGTAAATGCGCCAGGCAACCACCAAAGCCATCAAGCCAGCTATCGTAAAATAGCCACCAATGATTACCTGACTGGCTGAAATCCAGCCAATCAAAGAATTGGAAACCGCAGAACTGCTAACCGTAATGGCTTCCAACATGTTGGTGGCTCCGGAACTTTCCAAGGCCACCACTCCGCCTGAACCATAGATTTTGAAATGCAACAAAGGCAGCAAGCTGGAAAATACAACGGCAAAAAGCAGAAACAAGCGGTTGGTTTTGAAAAACGTTTCATGCCGCAAAAACACAAAATAGATAAGAGATAGAGCTCCTAGGCTAATCCCCGACTCCAGAATGTAGTTGATAAAACTATTCATCGCTTTTACCTTTTTCGTTTTCCAAATCTTTTCCAACTTCTTTCATGAGCTCTTCCAACTCGGCAATACTCATATTGTCTTCACGGGCAAAAAAGGAAACCATTTCCTTAAAGGAATTACTGAAATAGCCTTTCATAAAGGTTTTCATGTATTTCCGGGTATACTCCTTTTTGCTGATGAGTGGGAAGTACCGGTGAGTCTTTCCAAAAGCCTCGTAACCCACAAAGCCCTTTTTCTCCAATATGCGAACAATAGTTGAAACCGTGTTGTACGCGGGTTTTGGCTCGGACATCTGCTCGATTAACTCCTTTACAAAGGCCTTCTCCTTTTTCCAGAGTAGTTGCATCACTTGTTCTTCGGCTTTGGTCAATTCTTTCATGGGATCAATTTTTATAGGTTGAATCAATAACAAAAATCAAGCCATAAAACTAGAAACATAGTTTACGAACTAAGCTCTTAGTTTTATTGGTGAAAAAAATGCGCTAGGGAAAAGGCTCTTTGCTCGTTAAGTCGCTTTTTGTTTTCATACAATTGAGTTTAAATGAATACTGGTTTGGAATTCCAATTCAAACCTACAACTAATTTTTTAGTTTTCAAACTAAGTTAATAGTTATTACACTGAAAAACTAAATATCCAAGCCCATTGAGGCTACCCCATAGATACTTACATAACTACAACAATTGAAAATCATCGGCATCGGGCAACACCGGAAAGTTTTTTCGAAAGCGCTCCAACGAGTTTCTGGACAGTTTAGCATGAAGCAATTGCTCCTGATTGTCGTCTGCAACAAGCATTGGTTTGCCTTTGGCATCCACCAAACAAGTATCGCCCTTGTAATTAATCCCCTTCACATCGCGACCAATTCGGTTCACACCGGCCACATAAGCCTGATTTTCAATGGCACGGGCTTTCAAAAGCGTCTGCCAAACCTCGCGCCGTGGAGCTGGCCAGTTGGCCGTATTGATTAGCAAATCGTAATCTTGCCGATTCCGGCTAAACACCGGAAAACGAAGATCATAGCATACTTGTGGAAGTATTCGGAACGACTTAATTTGAATAATTTCTCGATGCTGTCCCGGCGTAAAATGAACATGCTCCTCGCCCATCGAGAAAAGATGCCGCTTGTCATAGTGTTCTAGCTTGCCATCAGGATGGGCAAAAATAAATCGGTTATAAAACGAATCGTTCTCCCGAATCATCAAACTTCCGGATATCGTTGCCTGCTTGATGTTGGCCAGCTTCTTCATCCACGCAATGGTTTCTCCGTCCATCGGTTCAGCCCATTGTTCAACCTGCATACTAAACCCGGTGGCAAACATTTCGGGCAGTACCACCAAATCAGTCTCCTCCGGTAAATCATCCAACAAATGAGCCAGATGTTTTCTATTTTCAACCGGCCGCTCCCAAGCCAAATCGCATTGTACTAAGGTAATATTCAAATCGTCTTCAGCCATTTCCATGCTTTTTAATCCATTTTGCACTGACGAGTGGGTAAAGTTAATCAGTCAGCGCCAATTTACAATCGGGTATTACATACTTACGGTAACGACAGTTTAAATCACCGATTTGCCTCAACACGATTCAGGCATAGCCAAACTAACAACCGTCAACTGCCTCCTACTCTTCAGCCGTAAACAGCTCCGGGAATTTCCCTTCGACTCCTCGTTGCCGATAATACGCCTTCATACGCTGGATGTCGGCTTGGGCGTCATCGGTCAGCGGCAGTGTTTCAATCCACCCCACCTCTTTTCGGCCAAAATCGAAAAAGCCCAAATACACCGTTGCGCCAGTTGCCCGTGCGATGGTATGAAAACCGGCTTTCCAACGCTTGTTCAGCTCGCGGGTGCCTTCGGGCGTAAGCGCCAGGTGCATCACTTCGCGGCTGTTCATTTCATTAATCACCTGCTTAACCACGGTAGCTCCTTTGGATCGATCGATTGGCAAAGCCCCCATCTTCCGGAGTAAATAACCAGCAGGCCAGAAGAAGAACTCTTTTTTGACCATCACATGTGCCACGCCTCCAACCGAGGTATAAAACAAATACGATATCACAAAATCCCAGGCACTGGTATGAGGCACACCAATAATGATGGCTTTTTTGTGAGGCATCACCCCATTCATGGCTTTCCAGCCCCACAATTTCATCAAAAACTTGCAAATGGATTTCATCTTACAACTGGATTAAGCTATTTTCAATTGCTTTTCCTTCGGCAAAATCTGCTAAAAGACTTTTGGCCATTTCAGTGGCCTCTTGCAACTGTTCATTTTTCTTATAGGCAACCAACACCATCAAAAATCGTTTGGTTTGCTCAGTCACTCCGGAGCGTTCCGAATCGGAGGTCGAGCTTCCAAAAGCCCCGATATCATCACGAAAAACAGGCATTCCTTCAATATTCAACACGCCTCTTCCCAGTCCTTCGTAGGGTTCCCCGGCCTGCCCAATTCCCATCCGAATGGCTCCGCTAATCCGATCGGCATCGTAACCACCAATGGAAAAACCGGTGCGGATAGACACCAGATTCAGCAAATCAACCACATTGTTGATCCGGTACAGTCCTTTGCCACTAAGCACCCGGCGCAACAAGGCTTCGGCCGACAAACGGTAACGCGCCGGATCTTTTCCACAGGCTTTGTACGCCTGACGCGCTGCTGCAATAGCCGGCAAATGCCGGATTTCTTCGGTTTTCATTTGCGCAGCCAGCTCATCACAGGTCTGGTCAATTAGCTGCCACAGGGCCTGGTTTTGCGCATGCACAGTCACCTCGCTGTAAATGCAAGCCAGCTGAATAGCCGGACAAACTTGCCTCAGCGAATCATCTATTGAAATGTTTATCATGAATACTTGCTAAAGGATTTCACGCTAACAAAAATAGAAAATAGCTGCCAGCAAGCGAATGAAAATGGCTTAAAGTAACCCAACAATCTTATCAGAAGAAGACTTCGGTGCGAATATTTTCGGGCGAAATACCGTGTGTTTCCAGCATATTGGTCACTTCTTCAATCATATCCGAATTTCCGCAGAGATAGCAAATCAGCTCTTTATCAACCGGTTTTTCTTTCAGGTAATAGCTTACCCGCCCAAAGTAATCGCCCTTATCCTCGCGCGAAGTACACAAGCAAAACCGATCTTCGGCAAAAGCGCTCCGGCCATAAGCTTCATCGGCAAAATGAACACCGTGCAACACCTCGTAGTTCAGCTTGTCGTAGCTGTTAACAAACGAATGAAACGGACTGATCCCTGTTCCGGTGGCAATAAACAGGAGCGGATGGCCATTGAGCGATTGCTCGTCGAGGATAAAAAAACCACGAGGGCCTTCTACCATCAAGGAACTACCCGGTTTCAGGTGTTTCAGAAAACGGGAAAAATCGCCGTCTTTAATCTCCCGAACCAGGAAGGAAAGTCGGTCTTCCCTGGTGGAGCTGTAGATTGAATACTCCCGGCCTTCACCGGTCTCCGGATTACGCAAAATGACGTATTGTCCGGGTTTAAACTCAAAATTCTGTCGATCCAAATGGATGAGAAAGGTCTCCGGAGTCAGCTGTTCGATCTCCCGGACCTGGTGTAGATTTTTTTCCATAAACTAATTTTTCAGGCATTGACGTGCCTTTCTGCGTGATAGGAAGAGCGAACCAGCGGACTGCTCTCCACATAACGAAAACCTCGTTTATAAGCTTCTTTTCTATAGGTTTCAAATTGTTCGGGGGTGATGTACTCCACCACTTTCATCAGGTTGGGCGCTGGCTGAAGGTATTGGCCCAAGGTCAGCACCTTGCATCCGGCCGCTTTCAAATCATCCATGGCTTCCAGCACTTCGTCCGGTGTTTCGCCCAGACCCAGCATAATGCCCGACTTAGCCACCAAACCAGCCTCCGCAATGTAAGCAATCACCTTCAGGCTCCGATCATAACGGGCGGTACTCCTGATTTTCGGGGTGAGTCGTTTTACGGTTTCCAGGTTGTGCGAAATCACTTCGGGGCCGGCGTCAATCACTTGTTGTACCAGCTCTTTCTTCGCATGAAAATCCGGTATCAACGTTTCAATTGTGGTTCCCGGGCTTGTTTGTTTTATGGCCGAAATGGTTGTTGCCCAGAATTTAGCGCCCCCATCGGGCAAGTCATCCCGGTCAACCGAAGTAATCACACAATGTTTTAAGCCCAGGGTTTTAATGGTTTCTGCCAGGCGTTGAGGTTCCTCCCAATCCACCGGATCAGGAATCAGGTTTTTCACATAGCAAAACCGGCAGTTCCGGGTACACTTGTCCCCTAAAATCATAAAACTGGCGGTTCCGGCATTCCAGCATTCCCCTTTGTTCGGGCAATTTCCGCTGGTACATATGGTGTTTAATTTATGCTCTGCAATTAATCGCTTTACTTTTGAGTAGTTCTCACCACTGGGAAGCGGCGACTTCATCCAGCGAGGTAAACGTTCCCTCCGATCCTTAATATCTGCCATCTCAAAATAAGTTTAAACCTAATTAACATGGAAAGTGCGGGCTTGTTCAAAAAAAGAAGTTGGGATGATTGCAGGAGAAAGGCAGAAGGGAGTTAATGGTCATTCGTTGTCATTGGTGGTCATTCGTTGTCATTTAATTGTATCGTATGCTCTGCCGCTTTTGGAACTTGAAACTTCCGGTACAGCAACTTGACAAACAACTTGGACATTATCACAGGCTAAAAGGTCAAGAATCGTCATTGGTGGTCATTAGTCGTCATTTCATTGCGTCCTATGCTCTGGCCACTTTTGGAACTTGAAACCTGGAACTTGGAACCTCCCCTCAATCCTTCTTTTTAAAAGGAGAAAAGCGGTATTGAAAGCTGAATTGAATATCAGGCGCATTATTCACCGAAAACAGGTCTTCGCCGCAATAGACCGTAAAGGCATTGCCATTCTTATGAAAGCCGAGCATAAAATAAGTTTTCAGCGAGTAATAGTAAAGTGCTGCCGGCGTGGTTTTCGACAGGTAAAATTCCTGTTCGATGGGCTCTCCCTCCCAAACATCGCCCTCCTTCAGCACATCTATCCCAATTTCCTCATAATCCATCTGGTCCCAGGAATAAGAGCCTCCCTTCATCAGCGCATCCTGGTAATTTACCAGCAAACCAATGACCAGGGTGTTTTTCTTTTTCGACATCAGATTTAAAGCCAGATAATTATGCCAGTGCTTGCGATACTGGTTATCAATAGCCCGGATTCCCTCTCCCATTTTAAATGAAGTCTGGTCCGTTAAGCCCCCTTGCACGGCATAGCTCAGCGAGCTTTTCAGCCCCAGCCGAAGATCCATGCGAACAGCAGCCGAAAGCCCCGGAATCAGGTAGGGATGAAACTCGTTTAAAGGGATCGATACATGAGCGCCAAGCTGCGAATCAAAGTGCCAATGCTCGTTTGCACGGCTGAACAGTTGCCGGTAATAGTGGGCATCTGCCACACTGGTAAATACATCGCCCTTATCTATTCGAAACGACTTTCCGGTTTCATCATCAAACTGAATGGAAGCCCGGTTAAAAGGGTATAAGCGCCTTCCATAGTTATCTTCGATGGCCACATTGGAATGAAATTCTTCAATAAAACCATCGCTAACGAAAAAGTTAATGGGCGACCGCCCTCCGGTTAGCTGATGAATGTTGAAGTTAACAACCAGGCTGTGCTTGCTGGTCCAAGTGGTCAGGTAAGTTAGTTTAAGATGATTTAAGACCCCATCCGATTGAAACAACTTATCATCGGTTTCAATACCCATAAGCTCGAAATACTCTGGCCGCTGAGACATATAAATCTCTTCCAAATCTCGCTGATGTCTTGGTGTCAAATTTTTGGGATACATAAACCTTGCTTTCGGATGCCAGCTATTGGCCATGGTAAAAGCCGCCGACAGCTGATGCTTTAAGGTTGTTTTTGAAGGAAAATATATCGGTAAATCCAGGGAAAAAATCCCCACCGGACTCTCGGGATTCATCTCCGAATAGAAAAGAGGAATGTCCAGTACCTCGTTAAAATCGTCTGCAGATTGACTAAGCGCAGATAACGTAAAGCAAACAACCGAAAAAAGCAACAGCAGGGAACGCAGCCTCATGAACCTTGATTTTCAAGTTTTAGCTAGCTAAAATAGAATTTTACCTACAAAGGAACAAGCTAATTCTACTCCGTTCATGCCTTAAATCAACCATGTTTCTCCTGAAAAGAACGAAAATTGACCTGTATCAAATTATATATTGAACAATTCGTTACCTTAGTAAGCAAAAGTAACAAGCACCGAAAAACGAACAATAAACATAAAACCAAGACCAAAATGAAAACCTTTATGTCATTCACCCTCCTGGTTCTTTTTATGATCTCCTGCAATCTTCAGCAACATGATCAGGGCATGTATGACCTTTCGGAAGCCGAACAAGCCATCATGCCTGTAACCAAACAAGAATTGAACAGTTCACCTGCTACTCCCCTTTCTGACCAGGCTACGCAGGAAGTCGTTAAAAAGCGAATTATTAAGGACGGTCGCTTGGGCCTGAAGGTTGACGATTTGGAAGCGGCAAAAACACGCACTGACACTACGATAAAAGCATTTGGCGGCTACTATGCCAATGAGCGCTTTAATAATTCAGAGTGGGAATCGTCCTATAATCTGACCATCCGGATTCCGAGTGCGCATTTTGAGCCCTTTATTGCTGCGCTTGAGCAAGGCAATGGCGAAGTTCAATACAAAGCCATTGACGCACGGGATGTAACGGCTCAGTTTATTGATCTGGAAACGCGCCTGGAAAACAAACAAAATTACCTGAGTCGTTACCAGGACTTATTGAAGCAAGCACAGAGTGTCAAAGAGATTTTGGAAATTGAAGAAAAGATACGTGGTCTGGAAGAGGAAATTGAAAGTACAACCGGCCAGCTTAAATACTTAAACGACCAAGTGGATTATAGCACACTCGAGTTGACCCTTACAAAAGAAAGAGCCTACAAATATAAGCCGGCAACCCGCGATCAGTTTTTCGAACGACTCAAGCAGTCCCTATCAAAAGGCTGGTTTGCCTTTGTCGATTTCACCTTGTTCATGATAAAGCTATGGCCTTTCTGGATCATCGTGTTTATTCTTCGTCATTTCTGGGAAAAATTCCGAAAGAACCGGAAGAAAAAGTAAGCTACGGCATTTGCTTCCGGCTGAGGTCTCTCAAAGATGATCGCAGCCGGGAGCATTGCCAACGATAATTCCAGGCAGCGTCCAGCTCTTATTGATTAATAGTTGAATACTCAAATTTTATAATTCAGGACAGTACGGCATAGCAAAATGATCGTCATTTAATACCTTGGCACCACTATTAATCAATTCATCTAACTATTTTTATTATGTCGATATTCAGAAGTCTTTTAAAATCCTGTCAGCAGCTCCCATTGATGGCTTTGATTTTACTTACAACCACTACTTTTGCCCAGGAAGAAAAACAAATATACATCCCTGAAACTGATCCGCTGGTACTTCAAAAACTGGAAGAATGGCAGGATCTGAAGTTTGGGCTGATGATGCACTGGGGCACATACAGCCAGTGGGGCATCATCGAGTCCTGGTCTATTTGTGGCGAGGATGAAGAATGGATCAAACGCTTTCGCAACAACGACAATTACGAAGAATACAAAAAGGACTATCACAATCTTCAAACGACCTTCAACCCGGTAAAATTTAACCCCCAGCGATGGGCACAAAAAGCCAAACAAGCCGGAATGAAGTATGTTGTTTTCACAACCAAGCACCATGACGGCTTTGCTATGTATGACACCCAATATTCGGATTATAAAATCACAGATCCAAAAACACCTTTTCACACCAACCCAAAAGCCGATGTAACTCAAGAAATTTTCAAAGAATTTGGAGCCGAAGGATTTATGATTGGTGCCTATTTTTCAAAACCTGACTGGAATTCGCCTTATTTTTGGTGGCCGGAGAATACCACAGCAGACCGCAACCCAAACTATAGTATTGACCGCTATCCGGAACGCTGGGAAAACTTTGTTCAATACACCCACAACCAGATTGACGAGTTGATGACTAATTATGGGCAAATCGACATCCTTTGGCTTGATGGTGGCTGGGTGCAACCTTATACCGAACAGCAATTGTGGGCTTACCGCTCAATGAAAGGATTTAAGCAGTTCAACCTGCAAAGTCAGGACCTTAGAATGGGAGAAATTGCAGCCAAAGCACGGCAACAACAACCAGGGTTGATTGTTGTTGACCGCGCAGTAGAAGGACCTTACCAGAATTACATTACTCCAGAGAACAAAGTTCCTGAAGAAGCTTTACTGGTTCCTTGGGAAACTTGCCTGACAGCCTCAGCAGATGGTTGGTCGTGGCGCGAAAGCCGGGAATACAAATCCATCAATCAGGTAATCCACACCATGGTAGATATTGTCTCAAAAGGCGGAAACCTCTTGCTAAATATTGCTCCAAACCCGGAAGGAGAATTTGATCCTGAAGCTTATAATTTGCTGGAACAAATTGGCCAATGGATGGCCATTAACGGAGAGGCTATTTATAGTTCGCGCGCCATTGCTCCTTACAAGGAGGGCAAGGTAGCGCTGACCCAAAACCGGCACACCAAAGCCGTATATGCCATTTATCTGGCCGACCAGGATGAAGCATCACTTCCTTCAAAAATCTGGATGTCCACCATTGCTCCAGCCAAACAGGCTTCAATCAGCTTACTGGGCAATAAAGAAAAACTTGAATGGGAAAAGGTGGGTAAAGGTTTTGTAGTTGAAATTCCGGAATCGATTAGAAAGAAACAAACACACAGCGAAGCCTGGGTATTGAAAATTGACAGGATTGAATAACAGCATAACTAAAGAATCCCTTTGAAAATAAACAGTTATACTGAGATGAACTGAAAGAGATCTGATCTCAAAAGCTAAATAGAGAAATGACCATAGAAAAGATCTTCGGTCATTTTTTAGTTAACAATCCGGCCTGGTCAATCCTGTCAGTTCATAATGGATCACTTCAAGGGAAACTATCCTTATACCGACATAAGCAAGAAAAATGGTTAACTTTGGCAAAAAATCAATTGTACAATGATAACCCAAATTCATACCCTCTTCTTTAGCCCAACCGAAACAACGGCTAAAGTAGCAGGGCAAATCACTTCAGGTCTGGACATTCCCGCACTTACTTACAACTTAACCGCTCAAAAAGATCGCAACCAACACCGTAAACTCAGCTTTAACAGCGATGACTTGCTCTTGTTAGCTGTGCCGGTTTATGCGGGCCGTATTCCAGAATTTCTGGAGGAGCTTTTTTCGACATTTGAAGGGCATAATACCCCCGTAATTTTCACCGTTGTTTATGGTAACCGTGACTACGATGATGCACTGTTAGAGCTAAAAGATCTCTTTGAAAAACGAGGGTTTACAGGGATTGCTGCAGGAGCTTTTATTGGCGAACATTCCTATACCGCAAAAGTGGCTACCAACCGGCCTGATGCTGAAGACCTGAGCGCGGCCTTTCAATTTGGACAAGAAATAAAAGCTACATTAAGTAGGCTTGACTCCTTGAAGGATCATCAGTTAATTGTGAAGGGAAACTTTCCTTATAAAGAACGGAAACCAATGCCCCTCATGACTCCTGAAACGAATGAAAAATGTACGGACTGTGGTATTTGTGCTGAAACTTGTCCCATGGATGCCATTGAGAAAACAGACAACAGAACGGTTCATGCTAAAAAATGTATCCGCTGTAACAGCTGTGTGAAAAAGTGCCCCGAAAATGCAAAGTCATTCAGTCACAAGATCTTTATCGAGTTTTCTGAGCGATTGATTCAAAATTGCAGCTCGGTACGAAAAAAACCAGAATTGTTCTTTTTATAAGCACAAATACGAAGTTTCTTATTTCGAGAATAGTGTGTGCCGCTTACAAATAACTGTTTAAGCGGTACACAGCATTTTAACTCGGTCGCCAGGTTTTAATCGAATCCTATCAAGAGTACTCCACCCAATCCTCCCAATTCATTTGCCGTCACTGGCGACTATTGCTAATCGATGACTTCCGGCAAGCATTTCAACAAAACACGAATGACAAATTCGCATTAATCGAATTTCCTCAAGATAGCAGGCCTCGAAGATTTCCCTAATAGCCAGCAATTTAAAATTAACACTGACCAATTCTGGTACTGTAAAATTCCTTATCTTAGTAAAGAGAGGAAATAACGAGCCCAGTGCCAGAACGAAACGCCCAACAACTTAACATCTTCAAAGCCAACAAAAGCATTTTGTCAGCAGCTAAGCTTTATTCCCACAAGGGTATGAAATCCTCTGTTAGACATTTTCAAAAATATTCAAAAAACAAGCTACCTTAACAAAATCAAACGATGGAAATTAAGAATATCCTTTTAACAGCTGCCTCCTGCATACCAGTACTTTCTGCAGTAAGTATGGCTCAGGAAAAACCACAGCCCAATGTTATCTTAATCATAACCGATGATCAGGGTTATGGCGACCTTGGCATAACCGGTAATCCACATGTAAAAACACCCGCAATTGATCAGTTGGCCAATGAAAGTGTTCGCTTCAACAACTTTTATGTGTCCCCGGTATGTGCGCCAACCCGTTCAAGCTTGATGACCGGGCGCTATTCATTGCGAACAGGCATAAGAGATACCTATAATGGCGGAGCAATCATGGCTTCAACGGAGTTGACCATTGCAGAAATGCTCAAACAAGCCAATTACACAACCGGAATATTTGGCAAATGGCATTTGGGTGATAACTACCCCAGCCGCCCAAGAGATCAAGGTTTTGATGAATCATTGATTCATCTTTCGGGAGGGATGGGACAAGTTGGCGATATTACCACCTATTTCGAAGGCGATAGAAGTTATTTCGATCCGGTACTTTGGCACAACAATAAACAAGAAGCTTACAAAGGTTATTGTTCCGATATTTTCACAAAACAAGCCATCAACTTCATTGAACAAAACAAAGAATCGCCTTTCTTCTGCTACCTCTCTTTTAACGCGCCACACACGCCGTTACAAGTCCCTGAAGCATATTACCAACAATATAAAGACATTGACCCGTCAACTGGTTTCGTGAAAGACAAGCAGCCCTTTACAGCAATGAGCGAGCAAGACAAGGAAGATGCCCGAAAAGTGTATGCGATGGTCACCAACATCGATGATAATATTGGAAAACTCCTTCAAAAACTGGATGACCTAAATATTGCAGACAACACCCTCATTATTTTTATGACCGACAATGGGCCGCAGCAACGGAGGTATGTAGCTGGCATGCGAGGTCGCAAAGGTGATGTGTATCAAGGAGGCGTCCGGGTGCCATTTTATATTCGTTATCCGTCGTTGTTTGAAAAGGATAAGGAGATTGAAACCATGGCCGCTCATATTGATATCCTGCCAACCCTGGCGCAGTTATGCCACGTGGAATTGCCTAAAGAAAGAATAATTGATGGTAAAAGCCTGCTCCCACTTATCATGGGTGACGAGTTCGGCTGGGCTGACAGACCTTTATTCTTTTATTGGACAAGACGTTATCCCGAACTCTACTATAACATGGCGTTAAGAAAAGGAGCCTATAAACTGGTTGGAAAGACAGATTATAATGCCCCGGTTAAGGATTTCGAACTGTTTAACCTTGAAAAAGATCCCTATGAGCAAAATAACATTATCCTAGAACATGAAGGTATTGCAGAGCAACTCAAAGAAGAACTCGACGAAACGTATCATGAATTAATACGTTCTGAAAACCTTTTGAACCAGCCGCGAATTATTATCGGAAGTGCATACGAAAACCCAGTTATTCTGAATAGAAATGATGCGGCGGGGGAGCGCGGCATTTGGGCTCAGGAAGAACTATATGGCAAATGGGAAGTTAGCATCAGGCAAGGATATTATGATATAAAATTTAAATTCATTAAGCCGGTTAAAGCCAATGGCAGGATGTACCTGGCAGCAAACACGATAGTAAAACAAATGCTCAATGAAAAAGAGGGCACAGATATCATCGAGATGAAAAACGTCTACCTTCCGGAAATGGATTGCGATCTGATACCTTTCTACTCCATTGATTCGAAAAACATATTTCCTTTTTGGGTTGAAATGAAAAAGATTGATTAGAACATGCTTCTCCATTCACCGTATAACAGGGTTTAACCGTTACAATGCATCACATGGGATGCTTGAAAATTGAGTCATGAAATCAAAGGATAATTTTTTCATCGACAAAGAAAAGATAAAAATGATAGATACCTTCCGTCTTGTATATTTTATCACATTTTTACTCGCTTTTGGAATTACTGAAATTGGCCGTGAAATTTATCGACCGTATATTTATGGAAATAACATCAATGACTTTGGGATTGCAGATTCCATCGGGAACTTGGGAGGAATAATCGTTCAAATATTTTTTGGGCTAGCCATCTTTAATCCTACCAAGAAGAAAGGACTAAGATTAATTACCTTTTTTATTCTGGGTTATATTCTTTATGAAATTGTTCAACCAATACTCCCCAGAGGCGTTTTCGACTGGAAAGATATTTACGGGACAATTGTTGGCGGAGCAATTGGAATCCTTGTATTTCTGCTGATGCAGAAGGCCATCAGCAAAAATACGGTTTTATATCTATTCTGAAATGAAACGACACGAGACTCCGCTGGCACCGAGTTTCAATTAATGCACCCCAAAGTCGGTCTGCTTTTCTTCAGGCTGGATATTTCTGAAACCGCTTTACCCAACTTCTTTTTTAGAAGTTATGCGGTAAAAAGCCTTGCAGAATCGCCTAAAAAATTACTTATTTTACAACCGATAACCATTGATTGTTTGACATGACTGATTTTAAAAATATACCATCACCTTGCTTTGTTTTAGATGAGCAATTGCTTCGTCAAAACCTACAGCTAATTCGCTCAGTTGCTGACGCTGCTGAGGTTGAAATTATCCTCGCTTTTAAAGGCTTTGCCATGTGGAGCGCCTTCCCTGTGGTGAAAGAATACATTAGTGGAGCTACAGCCAGCTCGCTAAACGAAGCCCGGCTATGTCATGAGCAAATGAACAGCCTGGCACATACCTATGCGCCAGTTTACGATCCTGCTGAGTTTACCGAATTGATGAGCTGCTCCAGCCACATCACCTTTAATTCTTTGAGCCAGTTGAAACGCTTTCAATCTCAGCTGGCAAAGGCCAGGCATAAGATCTCAGCAGGCTTGCGTATCAATCCCGAATTTTCAGAAGTCGAAACAGAATTGTATAACCCCTGTGCTCCAGGTTCCCGTTTAGGAGTCATTGCTGAGCAACTACCTTATGAATTGCCGGAAGGACTGGAAGGACTGCACTTTCATACGTTGTGCGAATCGGGTCCTTACGATCTGGAGAAAACACTGGCTGCCGTGGAAGAAAAGTTTGACAAGCACTTGAAGCAAATCAAATGGCTAAACATGGGCGGCGGACACCTGATGACCCGCAAGGACTATGACATCAACTATCTGATAGAACTGCTAAAAAGATTCAAAAGCCGCTACCCGCATTTGCATGTCATTCTGGAGCCGGGCAGCGCCTTTGCCTGGGAAACCGGATTTCTGAAAGCTTCGGTGCTCGATATAGTTGAAAATAAGGGGATACAAACGGCCATGCTTAATGTTTCGTTTGCCGCACACATGCCCGACTGCCTGGAGATGCCTTACCAACCGCGAATTCGCCACGCCAGCTTTGGGCCGGTCAGCGGAAAACCCACCTACCGGATGGGTGGCAACAGCTGCTTGAGCGGCGATTACATGGGCTATTGGTCTTTTGACCAGGAGTTACAGACAGGCGATTCCATCTTATTCGAAGATATGATTCACTACACGATGGTGAAAACCACCCTTTTCAATGGCGTGCAACACCCAGCCATCGGCATCATTCATTCGGATGGTGAATTTGAGATAGTGCGTCGCTTCGACTATGAAGACTACAAAAATAAGCTGAGTTAAGTCTAAAACAGATTGGTTCAGGCTTGCCTTACTTGACTGATAAGCATAAAAAAAGCCTCGCAAATGCGAGGCTTTTTTTATGATCCCGAAGTATTTATTTCTTATACATTTCAGCTCTTCTTTCTTTGATTTCATCGCTAGTGATGTAATCATCGTATTCCATTTGCTTATCGATGATTCCGTTTGGAGTCAGCTCAATGATCCGGTTACACACTGTATGGATAAACTCGTGGTCATGCGACGACATCAGGATATTGCCTTTAAACTGAGTCAGACGGTTGTTAAATGCCTGAATCGATTCCAGGTCAAGGTGGTTGGTTGGCGTATCCAACATCATCAGGTTGGCATTAGCCAACATCATGCGGGCAATCATACAACGCATCTTCTCGCCTCCCGACAGCACTTTGGTGTTCTTGAAGATCTCTTCGCCTGAGAACAACATTTTGCCCAGGTAGCCACGCAAATACTGCTCACTAGTGTCCGAGCTATATTGTCCCAACCAGTCAACCAACGACAAATCCTTCTCGAAGAATTGCGAATTGTCCAATGGCAAATAAGCTTTGGTGATAGTTACACCCCAGTCAATTTCACCTGTATCTGGTTTGTCCGAACCATTCAAAATTTCAAAAATCGCGGTCATTGCCCGAGGATCGCGCGATAAGAAAACAATCTTCTCGTCCTTCTCCACCACAAAATTCACATCTTTAAAAAGCAAGTCACCTCCCGATGTTTTGCTCAGGTTGCGCACTTCCAAAATCGTATTTCCCGGTTCGCGCTCAGGGGTAAAAATAATGCCGGGGTATTTACGGGTCGATGGTTTAATCTCATCCACATTCAGCTTTTCCAACATCTTCTTACGGCTGGTCGTTTGTTTCGACTTAGCCACGTTGGCCGAGAAGCGGGCGATAAACTCTTGCAACTCTTTCTTCTTTTCTTCTGCCTTTTTGTTCTGGGCTGCCTGCTGTCTCAAGGCCAGCTGGCTCGATTCGTACCAGAAACTATAGTTACCGGCAAACAATTGCACTTTTCCAAAGTCAATATCGACGGTATGTGTACAAATAGCATCCAAAAAGTGACGGTCGTGGGAAACCACCAACACCGTTTGATCAATATTTGACAGGTAATTTTCTAACCAAGACACGGTTTCCAAGTCCAGGTCATTGGTAGGCTCATCCAGTAACAGATTATCGGGTTTACCAAACAAAGCCTGCGCCAGCAATACTTTAACTTTTTCTTTTCCGCTCAAATCCTTCATCAACTTGTAATGCAGCGACTCATCAATGCCCAGTCCACTTAGCAAACTGGCAGCATCGCTTTCAGCATTCCAGCCATCCATTTCAGCAAATTGGTCTTCCAACTCAGAAGCTTTCATCCCATCTGCTTCCGAAAAATCTTCCTTCATGTAAAGCTTATCTTTCTCCTCTTTCACACGCCAAAGCTTCTCATGGCCCATCATTACGGTGTCCAAAACAGATACCTCATCAAATTCCTGGTGATCCTGTTTTAATACTGAAAGCCGCTCGCCTGAGGCGATACTCACGTGCCCAAAGGTTGGGTCCAGACCGCCATAAAGCATTCTTAAAAAGGTTGATTTTCCGGCGCCGTTAGCTCCGATTATTCCATAACAATTGCCAGCAGTAAATTTCAGATTTACATCCTGAAACAAAACACGCTTACCAAATTGAATTCCTAAGTTTGATACTGTAATCATTGATACTATCCTCGTTTTCTGTTAAGAGCCCGCAAAAGTACACTTTAAAACAACAGTAAAACCATACGAGGCAGGAACTTGATAGTAATTTAACCTTGTCATGACAGTCAATCTGTCCTGAAAACCATTGAAAATACGAGTTTTAGATGAACTGAACGCAGCAAAAGATCAGATTCCATTCTTCCTATGAATTAGTTGGAAACTTAGTTCCTGAGTCTTTCATCCCCGCTAAAATGTCATTAACAAGCCTGGTAATCCTTTCTTGATTATGTTCTCTGACGCTTAATGCATCCAGCTCCCAAACTTCCCATTCTGATAATCTTCATACGCCTGCTTGATTTCTTCGCGTGTATTCATCACAAATGGCCCTTGCGAAACAACCGGTTCCTGAAGTGGTTGAGCAGAACCAAAAAGCAACAGACTTTGCTTGCCGGACTCCAACTCCAGTTTTTGCCCATTGTTCTCGAACTCGACAAGGCTTTTTTCCTGGACCTGCTGACCATTCACCGTCAGCTCGCCACGGATAAGGTAGAAGAAGATGTTATTTGACTCCGGAATTTCCAGCTTCAAATTCCCCTCAGCCTTAAAATCGATCGTTAAGAGTTGCACACCAATGTCAGAGTGAAAAGGCCCTTTTACTCCATTCCAATCACCGGAAATCAGGTTCACTCGCACCTTTCCTTCATCCAAGTCAACCGCTGGAATGGCTTCCTTTTGCACCCCCTTGTAGAACGGCTTGCTCATTTTTGATCGTGCCGGTAGGTTAATCCACAACTGCAGAATCTCCAGTGGGCCTCCGTCTTGTTTAAACTCATAAGACGAAACTTCAGCATGGATCAGACCACGACCGGCCGTCATCCATTGAACCCCGCCAGCTTGAATAACGCTTTCTTCTCCACTACTATCAAAATGAGCAATGTCTCCTTCCAGAATAAAGGTTACAGTTTCCATGCCCCGGTGTGGATGAGGGCCAAAAGGTAAGCCCGAATTATTCGGAGAGTAAGTTTGTGGACCGTGATGATTCAAAAACAGAAAAGGATCAATATAATCAATCGAAGGCGTTGGAATTGCCCGATAAGTCACCAGATCTTGAATAGGCTCATAAACCGGTCTATGTATCTTTTTAATAGTTTTCATACTTAACTCAGTCAACACGCTAAACATTCGATTTGCGTTTCCTTATACCCAACAAGCACTGACTGCATATGTTTAAAATATGGCACAAAACACGAAAGCGGACCTGACTATTTGTCAAATCCGCTTTCGCATTAACGTTGGATCAATTTCCACACGATTGACGTGCTAAATTTTATCCACTACAACTTTATAGGTTGGGTCTTCAATGATGTTGACATCAATAATTTGATTGGCATCGTGAAGCAACTGCCTACAGTCGGAACTCAGGTGCTTCAGGTGCAGCTTCTTCCCTACTTTCAGGTAACGTTCAGTCAACTTATTCAACGCTTCAATACCCGACATGTCTACCACCCGACTTTCAGCAAAATCAATAATCACTTCATCCGGATCATTCAATACATCAAACTTCTCATTAAAAACAGTGACAGAACCGAAAAACAGAGGTCCGTATATTTCGTAATGCTTGATGCCTTGCTCGTCAATGTGTTTTCGGGCACGAATTCGCTTGGCATTATCCCACGCAAAGACCAGAGCTGAAATGATTACCCCAATAACAACTGCCAGCGCCAGGTTGTGCAGAAAAACAGTAACTAAGGTAACCAAAACCATCACAAAAAGATCAGACTTAGGCATCCGGTTGAATGTTTTCAAACTAGCCCACTCGAAAGTTCCAATCGCGACCATAATCATCAGTCCGGTCAGCGCAGCCATCGGCATTCTTTCAATCAAGCCAGAGCCAAACATGATAAACACCAAGAGCATAACAGCCGCCACAATGCCCGACAAACGAGCGCGGGCTCCTGAAGAAATATTGATCAGACTTTGCCCGATCATCGCACATCCACCCATTCCGGAAAAGAATCCGGACAAGATATTGGCTGCCCCCTGAGCCACAGCTTCTTTGTTCCCGCGTCCCCGGGTTTCTGTAATTTCATCAACAATATTCAGGGTCAGCAAACTTTCAATCAACCCAACACCTGCCATGACAGCAGCATAAGGAAAGATCAGCATAATAGACTCCATGGTTAAAGGGATCGTTGGGATATGAAAGGGAGGAAAACCACCATTGATGGATGCAATATCACCAACAGTTCGGGTGTCGATTCCCAAATAACTTACCAGCCCAAAGATAACCAGAATGGCCGTTAGTGAAGCAGGGATCGCTTTCGTTATTTTCGGTAGCCCCCAGATGATCAGCATCGTAAGCAAAACCAAGCCTAACAAGATATACAAAGGCTGTCCGGTTAACCAACTGCCCGAGCCATCTTTAAACTGGGCTAACTGTGCCGTAAAAATGATGATAGCCAAGCCGTTTACAAATCCAAAAATAACCGGATGAGGCACTAAACGCATCAGTTTTCCTAGTTTCAATACTCCTGCCAACACCTGAAGCAGTCCGGCTAAGATTACCGTAGCAAAAATATATTCGGGCCCATGGGATATGGCCAATGCTGCAATAACGACAGCTACAGCACCTGTTGCACCTGAAATCATACCGGGACGCCCGCCCAGAATAGAGGTCACCAGCCCCATAATAAATGCGGCATAAAGTCCCGTCAGCGGCGACAGACCGGCAATCATAGCAAAGGCAATTGCTTCAGGCACCAGCGCCAGAGCCACTGTTAATCCCGAAAGAATCTCCGTTTTGTAATTAACTTGCTGCTTTAAATCAAATAAATTAAAAATCTTCCTCATTAAAATTAATTTTAAATGGATCATTTGTTTACCAAACCGTTGAATGGCAAAGTGGTTACATTTTTTTTTGTGGTTATTTTTTCCGATTGATGGCAAACCATTTGTATGGGAACAGGTTTTTCAATTTTTAGTTAGGGGCGGCAAAAATAGACCTTAAACATAGATGTACAAATTTTTAGTCAAGCAGGAGACCAACCTTTGCCAAAATCTTGACATTAAATTGATGTTCGCAAGCGTATGTGGAGAATCATTTTTAGAAGTAACGCTAAAAAAAGATAGCAAAATCAACCGCTGATTCATGTCAGTTCATCTCTGACCTAAGAAAGAACAAGGACTAACAAGACCGTGCTTTTATTAAAAAAGCGGCAACAACCGATCGAACATCACTGAAATAGAGGCCTACTGCTTTTGGAGAATTATCACACGTTTTTGGTCTCCCCCAAGTTGTTTGAATCCATAATGCTTGCAGATATAGCAAAAAGTCTCGGCATGATAAAATGCCACATGAGTTATATCCCGTGCATAATTCCATGATCGAAAAGTTCTGCCCAATTTCCAAAGACTGGTCATAACGATTAAGTAGCCACCAGGGGAAAGAAGTTGACTTATTTTTTTCAGCTCTTCCGCCGGATGAAAGAAATGCTCAAAACATTCTGTCGCAAAAATAAAATCGTAGGGTCCTTTCGATAATTCTGGGAAAAAAATTGGATCATAATCCGCACAAGCAATGCCCTGCTTTTCAAGGAGCACACTTAAAGTTGGCTCCGGTCCGCACCCAAAGTCCAAGCCTTTCATTTCGGGTAAAAGAAATGGCCGTCCTTGACGGATGGCCTGATTTAAAAATTTCACATATCCAGGATGGTGCAGACCGTTATTATGCTCCAGGTAACGCTCTTTCTCTTCCTCCTCATCAGGTAAAAACATTGAGCCGGCAAATATAAGGTGACAGGTGCTACAATGGTGATATAGCCGTTCGTCGGGACCATCAACTATTGTAAACGACTCTGTATTCAAACACATGGGACAAATAGTCATAGTTAATTTCTGCAGTTTGTTTAGATTGACACTAGAAAACTGACTTGTAGTTCGCCTAGCTGGCCCCCCCACAAAAAGCAAGCCGTAGATGATTCAGAATAGAAGCAACTAACAACATTTTATCACCAATAAACAGTTGGAGTAATCAAAGAAGCAGATCAACGAGAAACTTTCATGTAAACATAATACATGTCCTAAAATACAAAAAAAGCCACTTAATACTGAGTAGCTTTTTTGTGCGGTGACGACGAGACTCGAACTCGCGACCCTCGGCGTGACAGGCCGATATTCTAACCAACTGAACTACGCCACCTTGTTTTTCAATCTGAGCAGACAAAGTCTGACTCAAACTGAATACTAGTATTCAAATATTTAAAGAACGCTTGTGCGGTGACGACGAGACTCGAACTCGCGACCCTCGGCGTGACAGGCCGATATTCTAACCAACTGAACTACGCCACCTT
>NZ_JBQYLH010000018.1:0-71233 GCF_052677165.1 Sunxiuqinia sp. sy24 | reverse complement strand
ATTGTTTGTGCGGTGACGACGAGACTCGAACTCGCGACCCTCGGCGTGACAGGCCGATATTCTAACCAACTGAACTACGCCACCATTTCTCTTTAGAACCCTTGTGATATGCTATTCTCAAAAGGCTCTGCAAATGTAAACTTTCTTTTTTTCTCTGCAATAGGAAACATCAAAAAATATTGCACTTTTATTCATGAATTATTTTGTGCTTTTCTCGAACTAAACATATAATGCTTATATTCAACCCACTAAAGATCGCCTTCTGTTACTTAACAATATTCCCAAAAATTATTTTTTTTTCACCCGACCACCGATAAGCCGTCAATTTTCCATTCCGGCTGATACAGGAATCCAAACAACACAAGTTAGGAGCCAGAATATTCTCTCCATTTCTTAAGCAATAATGCCCAAAAAATACAATGGGCGCATCTTTGGCATAAGGTTCGCGTGTCCCATTTACTTCTGGCGGGATGGAATAGGATGGCAAATCAAAACGACTTTCAAATGATAATTCCTGAAAATTCTTCCCTTGAGGATTTAACCACCACCTGGAACGGAAACTCCGATGCGGCTGTCCTTTGCTATCAAAAATCAATAAATCCTTGGGGAGTTGAAAATCGATTCCTTTACAGGTCTGCCAAAAAGCCGTTGAAAGCTCAGAGCTATTTTTACTTATTTTTCGCAAAAAGCTTTTCTTCAATCGCCCTTCGGGAATATTCTCCTTCAGGATGGCAATATTCTTATCCTGCCAGCAGGCGTGCACAACTCGAATTCCATCCAATTCCAGAAATAGGGGCAGCGATCGCATCCATTTAATATGGCTTCGATACTCTTCCGGAAAGTGAGCAAACTCCTCCAGCGTTTGAACTAAAGGTAGACGATATTTCAATAAACGCTTGGTGAAGGGTTTCCCGGCTTTATCCTTCAATTCGAAAATAATGGCGTTCAACTCGTGATTCCCTAAAATAGCTAAAGCACTACCCGCTTCAACCATGCTACGCACCAGATTTAAGGTATCGCGGATGCGGGGCCCCCGGTTAATAAAATCGCCTACAAAAATGGCCTTACGGCTTTCATGCGTAAAAACACCGTCTTTTTTTTTATATCCCATTGATTTCAGCAGATCTTTTAATGCATCTGCCTGACCATGGACATCACCTATTATATCATACATAAAAAGTGGTCTGTTTCGGGGAGCAAGTTATTATTTTTATCAAAGAGACAATAACAATACGGATTAAAATTCGAGGCAGTTCGATCGATATGAATCCTTTCGCAAAAAGAAGAGGGCTTACAAACGAATTTGTAAGCCCTCTTCTTATATAATATGTACGACCAAATTTCTGGTCCTTATAATTCAGGAGAACCGATGAATCATCGTTTCTATCGTCGCTGCCTGCATCCCCAAACATTTCG
The DNA here is from genome assembly GCF_052677165.1 of Sunxiuqinia sp. sy24. NCBI lineage: Bacteria > Pseudomonadati > Bacteroidota > Bacteroidia > Marinilabiliales > Prolixibacteraceae > Sunxiuqinia > Sunxiuqinia sp. sy24. Next base: position 69,817 of record NZ_JBQYLH010000018.1, on the reverse strand, counting down.
GGATTGTTGAAATTGACATTCCAGCGACGGCGACTCCTGCTTACTAGATTTCCAATTTAATTGCGCCTTTAGCTCGGATAAACAATTTATGACATTTTCCTTCGCCATAAACATGCTCCAGTGTTTTAACATACTCATCCAATTTTTCCTGTGGGACGAAAGCTTGAATGGTTCCTCCAAATCCACCGCCATGTACGCGCCATGCGCCGCTTCCTTTCAATACCATTTCGCTCAACGCTAAGGCAACTGAAACAACTTGCTCATCTTTATGCACAACGTCAAAAATATTTTGGTTGTACATGTACGAGCTGTAACCCGATTCAACAACCATTTTCAGGAAGGCAGCAAAGTCTTTGTTTTCCAAGGCAGCAACCTGGTCAACCACGCGCTGGTTGTCTCCCTGGAAGTGGAAAGCACGCAAAATGGCACGATCACCTGTTTTCTTGCGGATTTCAGGCAGTTTTTCAATGATCTGCTCCAAGCTGACTTCGCGCAAAACGCTTGCTCCAAGTTCAGCTGCAACTGATTTCATTTCAGTGGGCAACGAAGCATATTCAGCTTGAGAAGCCGGATCATCGTGTCCTCCGCCAATATCAGTAATCACCAATGAAAAGCCGGTAGAAACAAAGTCAAAATCAACTTCTTTAACAATTGGCTTTGCTGGATCAGCAAAATCGATCGTAATTAAGCCTCCTACCGAACATGCCGTTTGATCCATCAAACCACAAGGTTTCCCGAAGTAGTTATTTTCGGCCCACTGACCAATGATGGCATTTTCAACGCCACCCATTTTCCCATTGTTGAACAGGTGGTTAACGATGGCTCCGACCAATACTTCAAACGAAGCAGAAGAACTCAAACCTGAACCTTTTGGTACACGACCTTCAACACATGCATCAAATCCACCAATTTCGTATCCCACTTCCTTCATGCGGGCACAAATTCCGCGAACCAATGACGCTGAAGTATAGAATTGTTTTTCGTCGATACTTAAATCTGAAAGATCAACCTGAAACTCAGGATACCCAACTGACTTAATACGAATAATGTTGCTGTTATTTTTAGCAGCTACAGCAATATTATCCAAATTGACAGCTCCTGCCAATACACGTCCGTGGTTATGATCGGTGTGGTTTCCGCCAATTTCGGTACGACCTGGTGAGCTGAATAGATTAACATCATCAGAACCAAACGTTTTCTCAAATTCGCTCATCAAATCGGCATAGCGAGTAGCTTGTTCGTTCAATGTTGCTGCATCTTTTCCATATAATTCCTGAAACAATGGATTATTTCCATCGTTTATCTTTTCAATTAGGGCATTAACTTTTGTCATAATTCTATTGTCGATTATAGTTATTGATTTGCTTTTTTATAATGTACATCCGAAAGATCACGCAAACGCTGAGCAGCTTGCTCCGCTGTAATATCGCGCTGGGGTGTAGCCAGCATTTCGTAACCCACCATGAATTTCTTGACCGTTGCCGATCGCAATAAAGGTGGATAAAAATGCATGTGTAAATGCCATTCTGGGTAATCCTGTCCATCAGTTGGTGCTTGGTGCAGGCCTGCAGAATACGCAAAAGATGTTTCAAACAAATTATCGTATTTTATCGTTAGCTGCTTGTAAATGTCAGCCAAGCCGTCTTTTTCATTCTCCGTTAACTGAAGAACATTTTGAACCGGACGACGACTGATAATCATGGTTTCGAATGGCCAAACAGCCCAATAAGGAACCAAGGCTACAAAGTACTCATTTTGAGCGACCAGACGTTCTCCCTTAGCCAATTCAGCTTTCAGATAGACGCCTAACAGTGTTTCTCCATTTTTCTCGAAATAGGCTTTTTGCGTTTCCGATTCTTTGGCCGGTTCAACTGGAACTGACGATGACGACCATATTTGTCCGTGTGGATGCGGATTAGAGCAGCCCATAATGGCTCCTTTATTTTCAAAAATCTGCACGTAATTTATTTGCTCTTGCTGGCTAAGCTCGGCAAATTGTTCGCCCCAAACATCCACCACCTTGCGGATATCTTTAACTTCCATTTCCGGAATCGTCAAACTGTGATCGTCGCTAAAGCAAATCACTTTGCAAATACCACTTTCACTTTTTGCCTGGAAAAGGCTACCTTCATCAAGGCCTCCCTCCGGCGTGTCTGTTAAAAGAGCGCTAAAATCATTCGTAAAAACAAAGGTTCCTTTATAATCCGGGTTCTCATGACCTCCAATACGTTCGTTTCCGGCACATAAGTAACACGATGGATCATATTGCGGACGTTCGGCAACAACCGCCTTTTCAACCTGCCCCTGCCAAGGCCTTTTCGACCGGTGTGGTGAAACTAAAACCCAATCGTTTGTAAGCGGATTTAATCGTTTGTGTGGATGATCTGTACTGCTAAATTTATTCATTATTCTACTATTTTTAACCAACTGGTAGGTACTGGTTGGCAAAACTACCACTTATTGCTTTTTAAAATCTCCAAATTTTTGTGTTTTAAAACACACTACAGTGAATTTCGTCGAATCAAGGTTGCAGGATTACTGACTTGCGCATTGGAGCGCTCGGAAACCATATTGGCCAAGGCTTTCCCCATCAGCGTAAAATCCGTGGAAATGGTTGTAATTCCTCCGGCAACCACCTCTTTCAACATGGTATCGTTAAAGGAAACAATGCCAAAGTCGACTCCCAATGTGAAATTATTCTCAGCCGCCATCTTCACCAACTTCACTAGGTTTCTATCGGAGGGAACAAAGTAGGCCTCCCCTTTTTCAATCGGGCGATTGATTAAACTGCGCACAATCTCATATTCAATGTTATGCTCTTCACAATATTTTTTGAATCCTATCATCCGACCTTCCGGTTCTTTACCTCCCGGAAATACCATCACCAACTTCTTATATTTCTGAAGTAGATCCTCACCTGAATTTAAGGCCGCACATACATCCGCTTCAAAATCCTGGTAGATAACCGGATAGACTGCCAGATCTGCTTTCTTGCGATCCAGAATATAAACGTTTTCGCGAGGCAATATAGATAAGATATCAGCGGTATAATCAAAGGTTGCTGGCATTATTACGTACGAAGTATACTTTCCGGCCGCTTCCATAATCAGGTCTTTAAATACCTGAAAATTGAAGTGATGAAAATAGATATCGACATTCGATTTGATGTCCAGGCTATTAAGAAATGAAGTATAAACGTCCTCTTTAAACGCGTTCAGTTCATCAAAGAGCAGAAATATGCGTTGATCAACATTGACTTCCGAACTATTAATATAATATCCTTTTCCGGGGATAGAATTAATAATTCCTTTCGCCTTCAGTTCATTAAAAGCAACCATGACGGTATCGCGCGATAGGTCAAATTCTTTACAAATCTGGTTCAGGGAAGGTATTTTATCTCCAATTTTCAGGTTTCCATTAAGAATACCTTGATAAATTGAGTTTACAATTTGTCGGTATTTTGGAATTCCAAGCGTGTCATCAATCTGTATATTCTTCACAAAATATCTTTTGGGTTTTGTCTAAAGCGTTTCAAAATTACAAATTTTCTTCAACTTTTATCAACCAGTACCCACCAGTAAGTATTTCATTTATTAGATTTGTAAACTTATCACATAAAATTGAATTGAGATGAAGATAACCAGTAAAGCTTTTGGAAACCTTCCTAACGGGACTCAGGCAGAACTTTTCACCCTGAGTAACGATAAAGGAGTCGTAATTAAAATCACCAACTATGGAGCGATTATAACCTCTATTGAAACTCCCGACAAAAAAGGAGATACAAGCAATATCGTTTGTGGATTTGACCAATTAGAAGACTATTTGAGTGACGATTATTTAGGCAACTACCCCTATTTTGGAGCCATTATTGGTCGCAACGGCAATCGCATTGCCGAAGGAAAATACGCTATTGATGGCGTAGAATACACTGGCGCCATTAATAATGGGCCAAACCATTTGCATGGTGGGTTGGAGGGCTTCGACAAAAAACTGTGGAAAGCCGAATCCTATACAAACGAGGCAGAAGTTGGCCTAAAACTAAGCTATACCAGCATTGATGGCGAAGAAGGCTATCCGGGAACATTAGTGACAACATGTATTTATACCTTGAATAATGACAATGAGCTGGGCATTAAATACGAAGCGAAGACCGATAAGAAAACAATTATCAACCTGACCAACCACAGCTATTTTAACCTGACAGGCGGCAAGGAAGACATTAAAAATCATGAGTTGCAGCTGACGGCCAGTAAAATGACCGAAAGTGTTGACCTGATTCCTACAGGCAAGATTATCCCGGTAGAAGGTACCCCTTTTGATTTCACAAGCACTAAAACGCTAGCACAAGACCTGGATCAACTACCCGAAGGATATGACCTGAACTACGTATTGGATAACGAAGAAGGTAAGTTGGTATTTGCCGGACGCCTGCAAGAAGCAACTAGCGGACGTCAGGTTGAAGTTTACACAACCCAGCCCGGTATTCAGGTTTACACCGGATACTGGATTCCGGAATTAACCATCCGTGGCGAAAAGAAATTTGGCAGCTATGCCGGTGTTGCCATGGAAACACAACATTATCCGGATGCACCGCATCACGCCAACTTCCCATCAACAGTACTGGCTCCCAATGAGAAATATGAACAAAAGACAATCTATAAGTTTGGAGTAAACGAATAAGGATTTCTCCATTTCAGAAAAAACCCTCAATGTTGCGAAAACCTTGAGGGTTTTTTCATTTCTGATGGAGATCTAAAAAAAATCGTAATTTTGATTCCAACTGAAAATAATAGATCCCTAATTCGAACGAAATGAAAACGATCATCGAGCTTTTTGAGACGAGCGTACAAAACTACCCGGACAATATTTACCTGTGGGAGAAGAAACAAGGTGAATACCAGGGAACAACTTATCAGGAAACCCACAAACAAGTCTTGCAACTAGCAGCCGGTTTTTTAGCCATCGGCATCCAAAAAGGCGATCGTATTGGCTTGGTTTCAGAAGGACGAAACCAATGGATCATCAGCGAACTGGGCATTCTTTATGCCGGTGCTGCCAATGTTCCTTTATCAGTCAAGCTGGATGAAGCCAGCGAGTTGAAATTCCGACTCTCCCACTCCGGCGCACGCATGGTGATTGTTTCGAAGGGACAAGCCGCAAAAATTGAATCCATCCGGCATGAAATCCCCACACTCGAAAAAGTGATCTATCTGGATAAAAAAGAAAATCCCGCTGAAAACGACATCGCTTATTCCGAAATCATAGAAAAAGGCAAAGCACTTTTGAAGGAAAACCCGGAAAAGCTGGAAGCTGTTTACCAAGCCATTCAACCCAATGATCTGGCCAATATTTCCTACACTTCTGGCACCACGGCTGATCCTAAAGGAATTATGCTGACGCAGCTCAATTATGCAGCCAACACGATTCAGTCAAACACGCTCATGGAAATCACGGAAGATTGGAAAACTCTGGCCTTCCTTCCCTGGGATCACTCTTTCGCACACACCGCCTGCCTTTACTGCCTCATGTATAATGGCGCCAGCATCGCTTCGCTCGAAGTGGGCTCAACACCTATGGAAACGCTGAAAAACATTCCTAAAAACATCAAGGAGATTCAACCCAATATTTTGATGAGTGTGCCGGCCGTTGCCAAAAATTTCCGCAAAAGCATTGAATCAAGCATTCGTCAAAAAGGCAAAACAATTGAAAAACTATTCAATCACGCCTTAAAAATAGCTTACAAATACAATGGTTTTGGATACGACAAAGGAAAAGGCCTGCGATTTATTTACAAGCCCTTGTTAGCCATTTACGATAAAATTTTGTTTTCAAAGATCAGGAAAGGGTTCGGCGGAAATCTAAAGTTATTCATAGGTGGTGGAGCACTGCTCGACATTGAACTGCAACGGTTTTTTTATGCGGTGGGTATGCCCATGTGTCAAGGCTACGGACTTTCTGAAGCATCACCGGTCATATCATCCAACGCCTTGCACGCCATTAAATTTGGTTCTTCGGGGAAACCCGTCCAGCATATGGAATTAAAAATTGTAGATAACGAAGGCCAAGAACTGCCAACCGGGCAAAAAGGCGAAATCATTATTAAAGGCGACAATGTCATGTTGGGCTATTGGAATAATCCGCAAGCCACAGCCGACTCCATTCGCGAAGGCTGGCTACACACGGGTGATATGGGCTATGTAGATGTCGATGGTTTTCTGTATGTTCTAGGGCGCTTTAAAAGTTTGCTGATTGGCAATGACGGAGAAAAATTTAGTCCCGAAGGAATTGAAGAGGCCCTGATTGATCAATCGAAATTCATCGATCAGTGCATGCTTTACAACAACCAAAATCCCTATACTTCCGGAATGATCGTGCCTAATATCAGTGCCCTTAACCAGGAGCTGAAACGACGCGGAATTACGCCCGGCACGGATGAAGGACACGAAGAAAGTTTAAAAATACTTTCATCTGAACTTAACCAATACCGCACAGGTGGAGAATACGAAAACATGTTTCCACAGCGCTGGTTACCTGCCACAGTTGTTATTCTTCCGGAAGCTTTTACCGAGAAAAACCATTTGCTGAATTCACTGATGAAGATGGTTCGGGGCAAAATCTACGAATACTTTGCAGATGAACTGGAGTTCCTGTACACGCCAGAAGCAAAAAACATGATTAACGCACGCAATTTAGATGCGATTCGTCGATGGAATCGTTAATTTAATCTTTCGACACACTAAACCCGTAAACCATGAGATCCATCCTATTCCTTATCCTAATTGCTGTTCCAACATTGCTTTTGGCTCAGGCACACCGCTGGCATGGCACCAACCAGGATGCCCGCTATCCGGATAAAAACTTGCTGGATAAATGGCCCAACGACAGCTTAATTATCAAGCAAAGCTATACTGGAATTGGAGAGGGTTATGGCTCTCCCTCCATTACGGAAGCAGGGCTTTTTATTGCCGGCATGCATGATTCAATTGGTTATGTATATCATTTTGCGCACGATGGTGAATTGATCTGGAAAACCCGCTACGGAAAAGATTTCACCTTTCGCTTCCCTGGTTCGCGTGGCACGCCAAGCCTGGACGAAGGAAAATTATACTATTCCGGAGCTCATGGCGACGCCGTTTGCCTGGATATGCAAACCGGAGAAACAATATGGCATGTCAATATTTTTGAAAAATATGAAAGCGAATTAAGCAAGTGGGGGTATACGGAGTCGCCTTTTATTTACAAAGACTTGGTCATTTTGCAAGCCGGAGGCAAAAAGGTAACCTTAGTGGCTTTAAATAAAAATGACGGATCGGTGGTTTGGGAAAGCTCGATAGATCGCAATGCCAATGCTTATTCCACGCCGCGTTTGATCCAGCATCAGGGAGAAAACTTGGCCATGCTCAATTTGAACTTTAACCTGGTTCTATTTGACCCGGAAACCGGACATGTTAAAATTAAACATCCATTAAAAGAAAAGAGAGGTAATCATTCGAATGAACCGGTTTATAAAGATGGTCAGATTTTTTATTCTTCGGGTTATGGTGAAGGTTCGGTAATGTTTAAAATCAACGATCAGCAACAAAGCTTAGATACACTTTGGCAAAACACAACCTTTGATTCAAAATTGAGCGGCATTCAGCTTGTCGACGGCCTGATTTATGGAACTGCTGACCAGAAAAAACACTGGGCAGCAATTCGCTGGGACACCGGCGAAACAGTGTTCACCACCCGTGAAATTAAACCCGGATCATTCGTCATGGCTGATGGCAAATTTTATATTTTTACCGATGATGGCGAAATTGTATTGGCACAACCAACTACAGCAGGATTTGAAATTAAAAGTCGCTTTCAAAGCCCCGGATATCCAACAGTTCATGCTTACGCCCATCCTGTTATTTATAAAGGTGATCTATTCATTCGGTTAAACGATCAAGTCTGGAGATACACAATCTCAGAGTAATCAATTTCTTGATAGATAAAAACCTTCGACTATTCGAGTCAAAACATCAATTCAAAAAACAACACCACTAATTGACTCATATGCAAAACCAGAAGTTAAGTTATTATTCGAACAAATGAGTTAAAGTATCGATAATCCAAGCCCAAATTAACGATTTTAACATTCTTTAGTATTTTTACCTCCTTTTGAAACAAGAAAACGAAAAACATCAACATCCGTTAAGCTACAAGCAATTACCTCAAACAAGCAGCGTATTCTCAATTATTTACAGATAAAAAGGTATGGAAATCACGTATTGCATTTTGGTTTGTGATTCCCGTTTATTTGTGCCGTTGTTAACAACCTCCAGTAGGACGATAATTCCTACTCCGAACACGATCCATGAATATAGAGCAGCAAGCAGGCTGATTCTGTTATTCAATTGAATACTCTATCATTTTACATTACGCAGATACTCATTCCCTTTTTGGTTAAAACATTAACTATACGACAATTATGAAAACTAAGACAATACTCCTCGTACTCTCTCTATTTCTTATTAGCACAGCTTATTCTCAATCCGATCAAATTCCTCTAATCGGCTCTAAGGCCCCCTCTTTTACAGCGCAGTCAACCAATGGCGAGATGACTTTTCCAGATGATTTTGGGAAAAGTTGGAAGATACTCTTTAGCCACCCCAAAGATTTCACGCCTGTTTGTTCTTCGGAACTTCTGGAGCTAGCTTACCTGCAAGATGAGCTGGAACTACTGGATGTTAAATTCGCCATTATATCTACTGATAATATTTCGCAACACAACATGTGGAAAGCCCATCTGGAAGAATTAGATTATAAAGGAAGAGGGAAGCAAGAAATTCACTTTCCCATTCTAGAAGATCCTTCAAAAAAAGCTTCCATTAGCTATGGCATGCTGCACGCACCAACAAGCACAAGCCGCGATATTCGTGGAGTTTACATCATCGACCCTCAAAACATTGTCCGATCCATCAATTTCTATCCGATAGAAGTTGGACGAAGTATGCCTGAAATTGAGAGAACAGTCATTGCTCTTCAAACGGCTGATGAAACCAAGTTGCTCACTCCAGCCAACTGGACTGCCGGCGATGACATGATGGTTCCTCATTACCCATACACAAAAAGCGACCTGGCAGAAAATCCCGATTTGAAAAACCAATACTATAATGTTGGCGACCGTATGTGGTTTAAGAAAGGGAGTAAGTAGTTCTCGTGGTTAAAGAGCATATGCGATGGCTCTTTAATAAACGGAGGCAATTAGTTTAACAGCAGCAGGAAGGGGTTTTGGCCCCTTTCTTCTTTTCCTTCTTTGACACAACCAAGCAAAGTCAAATTCCGGATTGAATCGTTTTTACCCTTTTCCTTAATTTATTTCGAACTTGAATAAGATCAGAGCTTACAGACAAAAAAAATCCGTTTAACTGATGTAAACAGCTAAACGGATTTCTATCCTAATGGACTTGGAATGATTTATAATCCAAGCACCTCGGGTCCTTGTTCAAAAACAATATCTACGGGAATTCCAGCATCTCCGATCCGATCCAAATCAGCCTGCAATCCTTCGCGAACAAAGCCTTTCTCTTCAATCATCGCCTTTGCTTTGGCATAATCGCCATCTCCCTGAACAGTTAAAACCTGATCAGACAAATCGAGCATGGCTTGTTTCATTTTTTCAAAGTTTACCCGATAGGTTCCGCTTGCAGCATCGCGCTCGAAAGCTCCTTGCTCCTGAAAATAGTAGAAACGAATCATATTGGCTTTACCATGAGCGCTGGCAGCTCCAAACCGAACTGACCGAAAGATTCCGGCCATAAAGGTGACAAAGTTATCCATCAAATCTTTATCGGTAAACTCGCCCTGTTCATTGAGCTGATAAACAACCCAAAGCCCCAAGATATCGGCTTTATTTTCTTCTATGGAAGTATAGGTTTCTTTCAGTGCTTCGCGAACTGTTTGTTTGCCATCGACGGTAGTGCCCATTCCCAAGCCATGAGCTACCTCATGAAACATGGTATTTTCAAAGAAAGCGTCAAACTTAACGTGTCCACGTTGATCTTCGGTAATCAGCAAATCGGTAATTGGAAGTAGAATCTTATCGAACTTGGCTTGCATCGCATTTTTAAGCTGCAACTTCCGGCTTCCTTTATCAGCGCGTACCTGCTCATCATTAGGTAGGTTGATGGCAATGGTTTTGCTTCCCGCATTACAATCGCCAGCATAATACACCACATCGTAGGCATTCATATCAGAGTCCGATCCGGGCATTTCATTTTTGTAAGCTGGCTTGCAAGGCAATGCTTTTTGCAGATCAGGCAGCAAGGCCGCGTACTTCTCCAATCGCTGACTCCACTCTTTATCTTTCACTAAAATAAACGATTCATGTGCTGCTTTATAGCCAAACAGTTGGTCTTCATAATTCTCAATGGGCCCCACAACAAAGTCGATTGTGTTGGTCTTCATATCCATCCAGGCCACGTCACTTTCATAATAATCATCGGTCAACAAGGCCTCAGCGCGCAACTCCAGGTATTTCTTCAATCCCGGATCTTCAGCTAGTTCAGCTGCCAAGCGAATGGATTCAACCGCTTGCTCTATTTGCTCACGAAAAGCTTCGTGATAAGGAATCGCCTGCAACTGGCCTTCTGCATCTCTCCGAATCAGCGTATATAAGCTCGTTTTGGTTGGTTCATCCCAGGATTCAAATTCCTCCTTGGTCATATCTTCCGGATACAAGTTTGATCCAGCCGGCTTTGACCCAAAACCATCCAGGAAAGGCTCATTATTATTCAAGCGTTCCCACGGCCCATAGTTGACCTTGATAAACTTTTCGACTGCCGGATCGGAAGCTTTAGATAACACGGTTTCTTTGTCTCCAAAAGCTTCAACCCAAAAAATCTCATTCATGATTTTGGCGGCACGAAACAAGTGAGGAAGCATTTGTTTTTCCTTTTCAGTCAATACCGACAAATCGGTTGTCAATTTAAATGAAACAAAAGCGTCAGCCTTCGCCGCTAGTTCGCTTTTTATTGTTTCCTCTTCCTTAGGTTTGTTTGTGCAGGATGTCAGTCCGACTCCTGCGCCTATTACCAGTACTAAAATCAGTTTTTTCATTGTTCTTTATTTTCAGCCGTTATTTTATCAACACGAATTCATTTTCTACCTGAAAGCCTCACATTCAAGATATTAAGCAGCCACATCATTTCAATAGCATGAATTTCAGACAGCTTAAGCTTTGACGCGAGTATTCGAATGTAAATCTACAAAATTTACCACTACCAAGGCTGTCCCCTGAAATGGGTCTAGTCTTAACAAAAATGCATGGCCTAAACCATGCATTCAATGTAAACTCCAATTTATTTAAAACTTTATCTTCCGTTGCGGATCAATAACCGCATTCATTTCATATTCCTGTACCACCTGATCAATGGTCATTAAACATTTACCACAACTCGTTCCAGCCCGGGTGGCATACTGTATATCTTCAATTGAAGTAGCTCCCTTTTTCAAGGCGGCTGTAATTTCCTTTTCTGAAACCATGTTACAAATACAAACCAATCGATCTCCCATTATCTCACTTTGTTTACTATTAATACAATCTTCAAATGGTGCTTTCAATTGGTTTTACCCGATCACACCACGAATTTATTTTCAATAAAAAGCCGAAGCTCCCGATAAGCATCAATGACCACATCTTTTTTAGACATGGACTCATACAGCTGTTTAATCGATTGTTTTTCGCTCAACAACTGGAAACTCACCCTGAAGTTCAAATCAAAAATCATCGACATAAGCATCAGTTTAAAGTCATTAACCGACTGCATGTCTTTGCGCTTTGCCTGTTTCTGATTTTGAATGCTTCGAATAATCTTATCATTAACCAATCCGGTAGCTGGAAGGTTTAAACTAATCGAAGGGTATTTAAAGTTTCCATCGCGTTTCAGGTTGTTGACGCAGGTTTCCCAGATATCTAACTTATCGGCATCGCGCAAAATCTGGCTGTAAGTCACCACCAGCTTATCCTCTTTTAGCGAAATGCTTTCCTTGTTGTGGTTTAAAATAGCCTGGGCAATCAGGTTCTGGCGCTCTTCTGAAAAAGCAGTAAAGAACGCTTGCTCTTTCAACAGAGCGACACCTAGTTCTGCATGATCTCCAGCCTGTTGATCATTAAAAGACTGGTGCTTTTCAAACTGTTCAAAACGCCCCAAGTCATGCAAAAGGCCAATCACTTCAGCCAACAAAATATCCTCTTCCTCAAGCATCAGATTGGTAGCCACTAACCCACTCAGCTTAGCGACCCGCAAGGAGTGCTCCCTCTTCAACGTCAGCAGATCAGCAACTTCCTGATCCTCATGCCTTAAAAATCCAGCCGTGTATTTTTCAAAAAAATCACTGGCAGCAATACTGTTTTGTTTCAAAAATGATAATTCTTCCATGGTGCTGCAAAAATAGTTCTTTTGACCATTCAAGGAAGCAAAATGCCCGCTTGTTTATCAACAAAACTCCCAAACATAAAGTTATTTGCAAATTTTTACTGAAAAAGATTTCAAAAAAGGATTGTTTTACTACTTTTGCAATCGCTTTTGGCCCCATAGTTCAATGGATAGAATACAAGATTCCGGTTCTTGCGATCTGAGTTCGAATCTCGGTGGGGTCACACAAATACAAACAAGTAAAGCCCTTGATCATCTCTTGATCAAGGGCTTATTTTTTTCCAAAAAAAAAACGAATAGAGGGAAGCCACTGCAAGCCTCCCACCATTCTCAATAGCTATTCTGTATTTTTAGTTTTCAATCATTAAAATCCAACCTTTCTTACTTTCAACAGGGATCACTCCTGAAAGCGAGAATTCTGTTTCTGGCTGAAAATCCTGAATTTCCGGAGCAACTAATTTCACATCAGCTGAGGAAAGACCACTTTTTTCCCAATCGATAGACAGGCGAACGTTTTCCGTTTTATCGGACCAATTTCCTAGCGCAATCAACGCTTTTCCATCGCGAACATAAGCCGTTGCTTTCACCTTGGGGTTGTTGGTTGTTACCACTGGTTCATTTTCCCAAAAACCAACCATCTTGGCCTGATCAATGCCAAACTCATCCCATATCTTCCAAATAGGACGAGGGTCGCAAGTTACCCCTTCGGTTACCCAAGGGTGCCGAACCGTCATGCCATACACCATACCCAACCAGCGATTACCTCCTCCGTGGAGCATGTCACCCATCAAGCCAAATGGGATACCAGAAACTTCGACCAGCCAATTGGCAGGCGACATCTGACTATACCTAAAGCTTTCGCCAAACCACAGTTTGTCCAGATACGGAAAATATTCGGTGTATTGTGTTGCCGGCCCTTTGCTGAACCCGGTATTGGAATGCAAATCAAGCAAGCAGCCTGGCTTCTCGCGATCAAGCACCTTCCGGATACGCTTTACCGTGCGGCGGTCGTACGACACATCATCAAGATACAGTCCATCGATATCGACATGGCGCACCATCCAGGCCAATCCTTCAATATAGTAGTTGTACCAACGTGAGTCTCCAGGTGCGTTCACAACAGATGCATCAGCACTTTTATCAGGAAACCACTGGTACCACTGCGGACGATAACCAGTAACCAAGTGTTCGCGCAACCACGGGTAACCGCCTCCTCGACCATCGCCCAAAATTTCGTCACCCAAGCTACGTAGTGCCCAAAGCTCAGTGGTATAATTCGTAAACTCACGTATGGTGTAGTAAATTTTTACTTTTTGCCCTTTTTCATGCATTTGGTCTACAAACCATTTCATGGAATCGACCGCTACAAAAGGGTAATTGATGTGTGGATTGTAATTGTTGGCATGATGCAGGTTCACAATCTTCACGCCGCTTTCAAGATCTTCATCCGATGGCATGGGTTGACCTCCATTGTGGTAATAGCGATCGGTGAACTGACTTTTGTAGTCAATGTCTTTGACTGGTGTCAGCAATAAGCTCCATTCAAAAGTCAGCTCCTCCCCTTTTCCGAGCGAACGACTACCACTATAGACCACTGCTTTTACCTCCGACGAAGTGCTTTCGATACGAAATCCACCCTGATTATTGTTATGCCAACTTTCGGGATACTCAGGTCTGTAAAGATTTAACATAGGTCCGCTATAACTGCTCCCCCGCAATTCGCACCACAGTCCGGCGTGGGTATTGCCAATCCAAAAACTGTCGTGCGGCCCATTCCACTTCGCCGAATGCTTTTTAGGCACAACTCCACCGGGCAAATCCATTCCCATCATATATTCGGCGACCTCCTTTTTAAAAGGAATTTCCAACCGAATATCCTTTGTTTTTAACTGATTTAGGGCTTTTACTTTTAATTTGTAATTGATAAATCCGTCCGACTCAATCGTTCCAACGCCCGAAATTTTTATATTTTCTGAAATACTTTCCCAGGCACCAACCATTTTGCCCGGCGAGTTTTTAAGCAACTCCACATTTTGAGCTTCTGAGAACTGTTCCTTCCCCTTTTGGGTTTCAACCACAAACGAAATGGGACGATTCAAAATTTCAGTTTCTTTTACTTTAAAAGAACCAGGAAACCCGTTATCAGCAATAGTCATTGTTTTTCCGGTAAAACCATAGGTACTTTCTCCGATAAATGAGATTGCCTTGTAACCGTTGGTTGGTTCATCATCAATGCCCAATGTGGAGTTTAACCAGCGTAGGCGCGAGTGCCTCCAGGCCTCACTATCGCCACGGTCAGCAAGCACTTCACTGCCAATTTTCAATGAAAGCTGTACGGTTTGTTTTTCCGTGTTTTCAGCCCACACGGTTGCTGTTCCGGTATAAGTCCCGGCTGGAATATCCTTCGAAAGATCCACTCCAATCCACAATGGCTGTACTTTTCCCTGAGCCAGGTCCACCCGCTTTACAAACGGATCGCCATAAGGGCCAATTCCCCCGGTATTGAAGCAAGTCAGCTTATCGGGTGCAATTTTATAATCGTCGTTTTGCAAGCCTGAAAACTCGATTTTTAGATCCTGTAAATCCTTTCGGGCAGCAAAAACACCTAGCTGAAAGGCATAGTATTCATTTTTAAACGCTTCACCCCTAAAAAACGTTGAAGGACCACTTTCAATCCATCTTAGGGGAATCTCATCGAGCATGCGAATCGGGAATGAGCGATCCTCCGGGAAAATCAGGAAGTCCTGATGATACCTACTCAAGAGAGAATCCTTTTCTGACTTGAGAGCAATTACTTCCATGGGGTAAAAGCTGTCAAATGCTGTTCGCGACTGAAAGCCAATCAATTTTGTCTTCAAGAGTTTGGCAACATCAAGTTTATTCTCCCAATCAGCTGCAGACTTCGTTTCCGGCTTTAAATAACCTTTATTGTAGAAACCATAGTTCTCCTGAACCAAATAGGGCAAGTAATAGAAAAAGTATTTCCCGGGCTTTTGCAGAGGACCGAAAGCCAATTTACAGCGCTCATTATCCACCACAATTCGATGAATATTCTGAATGGTGTCTCCACTTTCGTGGATGATAATGAATCGCTTTTCAGCCGGATCTCGATCGTGTCGACGCCAATCAATATCAATCAATGCGGCTTCTGCTGGTTCTTCAACCTGAAGCACGGCACGATGATTACCAAGTGATTCTTCCCAGGGTGTATCGGGGACTGAATACAAAGAGTTTGTTTCAGACTGACATGCTGTGAATAACAAAATCAGCGTAGTTGTCCAGATAGTACAGATCGGTATTCTTAGTTTCATAAGTTGATTGATTTTAAATTAATGACTTCTCCTTCTTGCATTTCTATGACGATATTATCGCCCTCAAATTGATAGTTTTTATTCATTTCGAACTTGCCTGCGAATGGATTCTGCATCCTGAGAAGCCCCCCCTTTTCAGAAACAATTTTCACATCCTGAACCAAACCGTTTGCTTTGTTAGCCGAAATAACAAAAGCGCCATAAGTACGAAGTTGCTCAAAGCTTACATCATTCCAATCTTCGGGAATAGCTGGAAAAAGCCTTACAACACCTGTATGACTTTGTATTAACATCTCCTGAATTCCAGAAGCAAAAGCAAAGTTGCCTTCCAACGTAAATGGTCGATAAGTCATGTTTGAATGCCCTGCCTTGCATTGGTCACCATTAACATGAAAAGAGTTTTTCAAGCAAAAGCATTCAGCAAAAATGCGCAATGCTTCAGCGGCTTTTTCCCCCTCAAAAGCTCTGGCATACAAATTCCCTTGCCAGCTAAACGAATAACCTGTCCAACCTCCCGAGCCTTGTTTTTCAAGGTTTCTCAAAGTGTTATCAATAACACTTTTATCTGCTTCGCCTTTTGATACATCTAACAACCCAAGTGGGTGGTAAGCCAATAAATGTGAAAAATGGCGGTGCGATTCATCGTAAGGGAAACCGGGTGCAAACATCAACCCTGTTTCAGGGTCGATTGACAATTCAGTCCATTCTGCTAATATTTGCGACCATTTCTCAGCTTCTTCTTTTAATCCCAATTCAGTTGCCAGTTCGGCAGCTTTTTCGTAAGTCCAGCGAATTAACGCTAAATCAAAATTAGTTGTTTTTGCAAACCAGGCATCTCCCGAGTTATTGTAAATCTCAGGGCTTGAGCTCATTATTAATTTACGTTTGTCATTTTCGCCTTTTACCGAGACTTCATCAAGGAAGATTGCCACATCTTTTAACCATGGGTAGGCGCGGTTTTCCAGAAAATCTCTATCCATCGAAAATTTCCAGTGCATATAAAAATGATGCCCCAACCAGGCAGCAACGGTTTGCCCCATCGAATACTGAATCCAGCCCCCCATCGGCTCACCTTCCAAAGTGGTCACTCCGGGAACATTCATCCCTTCTGTTTCAAAATAATCTTTCGTGTACTTCTTGAATGCCGGGCGGTATTTCCACAACCAATTTAGAAAACCTTCTTCCAGCTGAAGTTGATTCCCGGCGTATGAAGGCCAATAACTTAATTGGGTATTCAAATCGTGGTGGAAATCACCTTTCCAGGGTGGTAATTTACCATTATCAGCAGTCCAAACTGCCTGCAACGAAATGGGTGGCGCATCGGCACGGGCAACTGATCCAAACTTATACATTTCAAGATAATACTGTTTTTCGAGCACTGAATCTGGAATCGAAATAGCCGAGCGCGACCAGTAATTCTGCCACCAAGCGATGTGCTCAGTAAAGTCTTGATCATAACTAATAGCTAAAGCTTTAGCTATATTTTCAGTAGCTGAAGGCGCTGGTTCCCATCCTGTATTGGCTGACGAAACCGACCAGCAGCCCGTCAGGTTCTTTCCTTGCTGCTTCCAACTCGTATGAATCTGATACGAAAAGTCTCCCCACCCCTTTTGATCGTAGGTGAAAGAGTTGCCTTCTTTTTTAATTTCTCCCTGCGGATACCCCAGCTGGTCAAGGTCGCTCATCGACTGATCAACCTGCTTGCCATCGCCTGGACGATTGTATGCCGGAGCAATCATTTCGATCTCGACTGAAGTGGGAAGATTCTCAAATTTATACCAGCCAATGGGTTTTTCGGCATGCACAAAAGTGGTCAATCTTGCACCGCTTTCCCACAACACCACGCATGTTGCAGAGGCAACATCCAATTCAACCGACTTTACCTGGCCAAGCGAATCGACATTGAATTCAATAGCACCTGCCGGTATTTTTGAAGGAGCAGGAGATTGATTATATGGAGTATCAAACGCCTGCTGCACTTCCTCATAAGTATCGTCTTTCCAATGCTGATAAACGTCCTTAAACTTCCATTTATTAAAGTCGATATTCCCCATCGGGCGCAGATCCCACAAATCGACTCGATCAAGCGAAAAACGTAGTTTCTCTTCCTTTTGCCAGACCAAGTTTCCGACCATCCCATTGCCAAGTGGCATGGCTTCGTCCCAAGTGGAAGCAAGTTGATTAAACACCAAATTGTGCTTTCCATTTTTGTTAATTCCCTTTTTCGGCGAACACGAAAAAAGGAATGCTGCAATAAATACAATCAGAATAGATTTCATTTTATTTAGGTTTAAAAATTTGACTTAAACTAGCTCGTTCATTTTCTTGAGAATTAAAGGTCAGTAAAATATCACATGCCTAAAAGCTCTACCCATCCATAAGAATTGGTTCCTTCATCACATTTCACCACTGCCCTGATGCTACATCCATTGTTACCACTCACTTCTGAAGAAATCTTGAATACATATTGGTTTTTATTATTTGGGTTTCCGGCAAAGCCTTCGTGCCGATCTGTTGCAACAACTTTCCCATCGGCAATGACTGATACTTCCCGGATGTCAAGACGATGGTTACCCCGGGAATAAACAAACTTTACACCTTTCATCGATTTCAATTGGCCTACTGTCAATGGCCATTCCACCACCTGCCATTCATCACTAACATTAGCTGGCGACCATTCTCCGATAGATTCACCCGTTGCTTTCTTCACTTCAGGAAGTGGCTCATTCAATGCTTGCTTCACCAATTTGACGGCTTCAGTCACCGGGTCAGCATAAGGTTCAATCTTACTGATACCGCTTCCCTCTGCCCATTGCACCTCCCATGGTACAGGATTAAACTTTTCACCGTTTTTTAAAGACTCCAGCACATGACGCATTCTTTCGCGGTAGAAATCACGCACCAATCCACTCCATACCCTGCAGGCATAATCATTCACCGGAGGCCCCCATACCGTAATAATCCAACGTGCATTCACCTCATAAAATCTTTTTAGTGCTTCGTCACCACCATGTTTCGTCGTAAATTCCAACCACCGCTCCAAACGGTTTAAAGGATGTGATTCCATTAATCGGTCAAGTTCATTAAGAAGCTCCAAGCCTCTCGCGCCGGCACGATCGCCTGTCTGAATATCCCCCTGCTGATAAGCATCCGATGCGACAACAAACAACTCATCGGCTTTTAGTCCCAGGCTCAATGCTGCTCGTTCAATGGCATCGGCCTGATAATTGGCAGAACTGCCCAGCTCTTCGGAACACGAAAGAAACTTCAAAGTCGCTTCATGAAATTTAGAATCATTATTAACACTTCCCATACGACATCGTCCTAACTGCCATCCAAATTGGGGATGAGGAACCAAATTGCTATAGCAACTTTCGCGCAGCAATTTCCATGACTCATTCATATTAGGAGGACATCCACCATATCTGTTCATACTGTATTTATCAAGCCAGTTATCCAAGTCGATTGAATCGTTCGACCAGGCAACATCTGCTAGAAGTTCATAAACAACATTGTTATTTTCCAGGCCTTCTCCTGAAATGGTGAACCCCACCAGGTTCTTTTTATTGGGCGAATGCAACGCGCGCGCGGCACCTGAAGCGTACAAGTGTAAATCACCAGTATAGGCTGTTTTTCCTCCCATATTTGGAACAAATCCGTATACCCACTGTTTGCCATTAAATGCATTCATGGGCTCCCAGTTATTGTTGTAATCATTCGCATAATCCAGAATCAGGACACGATCGTCAGGAATTCTGCTAAAAAGGGCTTTTACTGTCTCGGGATTCCAGATATGACGCTGGTAGGCAAACATCCATCCTTGAATTACCCAAGTTGCATCGGGTGCCCCCTCTTTTATTGCATTAAAAGTTTTTTCGCCATAATCTGCCAACATTTCAGTAACCGGGTTGCCTGTTTCTGGTAGTTCCAACTCATTAAAACTGTCAACCAAAAAGTAATCTGCCGGTCCAAATTCTTTTTGCCATTCCTCCATGTACATTTTAGTAATTGTGGCAAACAATTCATCGTCAGGCATGATAAGCTCTGGCCTTTGCGACTCTGGGAAACCGGCATTCCACAATGTATTATGAAATACCGTATTGGGGTATATTCTCTTTAAAGCTTTAGGTACAAATCCGCAGAATGACTGTACTACAGGTTCAATGCCTAACTCTTTCATTCGTTTTAATAGCCTATGCTGAAGTGCAATTTGATCTTTATGCCATTCTGAGGGTAGCGGGCCACCCACCTGACAGATACTTCCCATACGCGACCAAGGCAAATGTGCCGGACCGGTATAAAATTCGTCAATTTCCTTCTGGCTAAGACCTAATTTTTTCCAAACTCGTTCTGCAATTGCTTCAGTAGCAACTGGGGCCATTAACATATTAAAACCGTGCATGGCCTGCCAGTCGAGTTCCTGCTCCCAGCGTTGCCAATCCCAGTAAGGAGTGGTGTAACCCGATGTGACGACATTATAGGCATGTCGGATTTTAAAAGGAGTAGTGACTTTGGTTTTGGGAGCATCGGGCCATGTTTTAGGCAGATTAAATTGAGGTCCTGCCCAGTCGAGCATCCCCAAATGATTCGTTTTCAGATAATCGTAAACCCCGCGTGTAAGTGCAGACACACTTGATCCTCTGACTTGTAATTTTCCATTTTTACATTCATACTCGTAAGTGTCAGTTCCATCTTCAGCTGGATGAACCCCCAACTGAATTGAAGCTGCCTTTTCTCCTAAAACACGACTTAGCACCTCTCTGCCCGAATGAATAATTGTCTTCTCTTTATTCTTATTTACAGATCCTTTTTGATTGGCATGAACTCCAATTGATAAAAAAAGAATCCAGATAAAAACTAAACTATATTTCATTTCTATTTTTTTTAACTTCGTTAGACGTAAAGAAAATTAATCTCCATCACTAACACGACTAATTTCGATGTTCAAATAATTTTCTGGGAACCGTTTTTAGATCCGATTTCTTCATGCTCATCGATTCAAGAATCTTACTTTGAAAACCGTCAAAACGGTTGTTCTCCATCTTTACTTCAGTACAATGCTCGAGCTTGAAACGAGCAACAGGGATTTCATCCGCTTCCGAAAATGGGGCATAGTTCACCTCGTTATTGTTAAACCACAGATTATCTACCGATCGGGCAAACAAAACAGGACTGGCTATACATTCAAAAACATTATCCTCTATACGAATATTAGAATGGATATATCTGCCCTCTGGGAAATTATGCGTTTCGGGTTGAATGGAAATGACATAACCATTTTCGCCCTGGGTGAAGCCACATTGTATAAAGCGGTTGCCACGGATAGTAATATCGCGAACAGGCCCCGACTCGTACCAATAATTACAGTCGTTGGCAATCAGAATTGCATGCATCCCAGTGCGGTAAAAGGTATTGTTTTCTATTAAAACCTTTCGTCGGGTAGTAACCAGCAATCCCCTTGTGCTCGTTCGCTCAAAATGGCTGTTGCGCACAATCACTTCAGGTGTCCAACTCACATTTTCCAAGCAATCACCTTCTTTTAGATTTTCAGGAAGGGCTTCTTCCATTTCCAATACGATTTCGCGCTTGGAAATTATTTTGGCCGTCTTGACTTTCCCGAAGTCGTAAACCAAAAGATTTTCGGGACTTACAAAAGCCACCGAATCACCGGCAAAGAAAGCTTTGAACCCATACGTTTGGTGATGCATAAAGCGAAGCGTAAGCTGGTTGCCTCCTTCAACTTTAGTGATTTTTAAATGGGTGCCGTGCACATTCATCGGATCATCGTGCGAACCTGACGTACGGCAACTGTCCACCTCAATTAATCCTTTACAGCCCGAGAAGTGAAAACAATCAGCAAAAGCGGCAATGGTTCTTCCCGATTCCTTGCGAGGAGCAACAGCAACTTTTTTGAATGTTATATTTTCAGAGAACTGAGAGATAATGCCCATTCCATGAATGTAATGCAACTTCACGTTCTCCAACACAATATTTTTGCTTAGGTTGATAAAAGCGCCACAATTGTCGCGATAAGGATCACGAATAGAAAGCACATCACCTTCCTGAAAACCGGACTCAGAGACATCTCCGTTAAACACGATTGTGCTCGATGATTCCTTCGTGGGCTCCAGCCTCCCCAAAGGGGTCCATGAGCTCCGATAAACCTTGTCCTCATCAGGTTCTACAACGACAGTATGCAAAGGCTTGGCTCCCCACCCTTCGCCATAAAACAAAAGCTGCCCATTGTGTATTTCGAATTTGGTATCCGGATGAGCCTCCAATTTTGTCTGATTAGCCGAAATTTCAAGAATCTTTAATTCCGACATTGTTGGGCGCTCATAATCGAAACGAATATCCTTGATCGTTACATTTTGGCTGTTCAACACAGCGAACGAAACCATTTTTCCATGCAAAACTACCAGCGTATTATTTCCATCGATGGTGATATTTGAAAAACCATCCAGACAAATAGCGAGATTTTTCACTTTCGACAAGGTATCATTTTCTGTGGTGTTTGAAATGTAATATTCTTTTTTAATCGCACCTTCAGGCCATAAGTCAACCCGACCACCCGGGAATTTCAGCACTACTTCTTTTTCGCCTTTTACCGACTCCAGCGCTTTTACAATAGCCGGTGATGCGTTTTCAT
The DNA here is from genome assembly GCF_052677165.1 of Sunxiuqinia sp. sy24. Classification (NCBI taxonomy): domain Bacteria; kingdom Pseudomonadati; phylum Bacteroidota; class Bacteroidia; order Marinilabiliales; family Prolixibacteraceae; genus Sunxiuqinia; species Sunxiuqinia sp. sy24. The sequence goes on along the minus strand of NZ_JBQYLH010000018.1, from coordinate 47,453 downwards.
ACGACCAGGGGTTTACGCCAAAATCACTAAGATGAACCTCCTTAGCCCCTATATTCGAATACACCAGCAAGAATACCAGCGTTAGTGCAATTGCAATATTTCTCATTTAGCTTGTTTTTGTTGAGCAAACAATGGCATTGCTTGCTGTTCAGTTTTAATTGTTAGTATTGATTCTTCTTTTAATATTCCGAGAGTTGTTAGTTCAACCATTGTTTTCGCGTAAGGAGCCAGTAGGGGGACACTAGCTTCCAGTGTCATTGTTTCGTCGTCCTGCAGAACTTCAACAACGACGGTTGTTGCCTGTGAAGCCACTTGTCCAAAGTTAGAAACTTCAAAACGAACTGTCGTTTTACCGTCCTTCTCCACAACCATTGGCTTTCGGGCTGATAAAATTGGTTCTTCATAAACAAGCCAAGGTAACCGGGCATAGCCAAATAACAGTTTCCCTTGTTTGGTCTTTCCGAGTAACTTTGCCACGAAATTTTCATCTGCCAACCCATTCCCTTTTCCAGAGAAGATGAGAATAAGGTCTTTTCCATCCTTTTTTGTATTTACAAGCTGACTTCCACGTCCAAAGTTAACTTCTTCGGAAGCTCCGAAACGAATGGATTCAAGGTCAATATCCGTATGGGGGTTAAAGCCAGTTTCAGCTTCAATCTTTACCCGGATTTTCTTTGTCCCCGCTGTTATCTCATTTTTATCCAAGATGGTTAATAAAGAGCCTTTGGTAAGTGGGAGGCATATATTTTTAGAGCTGTGGTGGTCATTACCCATATCAGCCCATTTTGAAGAATCGATGACCGCAAAATTAGCCTGATAAGCACGTCCATAATCATCTTGCAACATTTTAATCCGTTCAAACTTATACCAATCAACCAAGATTCCATCTTCGTAGTTAGCTATCCCCGGCATATAAGCCTCACCCGGCTCAACTTTCCAGTCAACACCATCTTTCGAGCGCAGATAATAAGCAATCCTGCCATACCAATCATTTACAATCATATGATATTGAATGTTGGTACGCCAAATAACCGGATCTTCATAACGTCCGTCATATGGTGGGTAAACTGACTTGTTGCTTACCTGATAGTAGGGAGATATTCCGGTTTCGCTAATCCAGATTCCACCACCCCTGCAAACGGCTAAAAACGAACCATCTTCGCGTTGAGCGAAACTCACATTCGATAAACCATCATTAATTTTTCGATCGCGCGGATCGAAAGTAAACGCTTTTTTCGTCCATGGCCCGTCCAACTCATCGGCGATATAATGTGCACTAATCACATAAATCACGTATCGCCCATCTTTCAACCTGAAAAATTCGGGATTGTGTCCTTTGCCAATGGTTTCGCCCTGTACCTTAAAAGGCCCCTGCGGATTGTCCGAGACAGCATGTACCACTTCTGATCTTGGCCATTCCATATGCCCTTTTTCAGCACTCTCGGGCCAGCGGCAAACCATCAGGTGATAATTACCGTCATCGCCTTTCCGGATGTTGCCACCCCAGTACGACCACTCCGGATCTTCAATGCCATTATCTGTATATCGGGGTCTTACGGCATCTGCTCCCCATGTGTCAGAAGTTAGTTTGCCAATTGGAGGTATTGGTTGAAAACGATCCATAAACCGGCCACCAATAATCAAATTATTCCATTCTTCCGGACGCTGCCGCTCAATATCCTGAGCAATAGCCTGTAATTGAGCTAAAAAGCTAAAAGCGACTAATAAAAGCCGATAAGATAAGTACCTACCCAAAAGATTCATATTCATGTCTTAAGTTTATTTATGTATTTTAGTTTAAAAAGGATTATTTCAAAAGCCCTTCCGTTTAAATCTCGGGACTAATCAGGTATGGAATTCCCGCCTCAACAAACCAACTAAACCTTCCATTTGTTACCTGGATCACTTTCTGACTTTCGTCTTCTGAAGCAGTTATTTCTCTAATTGCTACTCTTTTTACCTCTCCCCAACATTCAGGAACCTGCAATGATCTTTCAACAGTTTTTTTACTATAAACCGCCAAACATTTTTCGGTCTTCCATGACACCGGGAAAGCAACAAAATCTTTTTCCCTTAAAAGACGGGGTCCCTCATGTACCGTGCTATCAGCCAATGATACGCGCACATTATCCGAAAAATAGGCAACCCGATCGTCTCCTTCACCCTCAACCTTGATACGCACATGTCTATTCAAGAAAAAATACTGTAAACAGTTTAAGTAAAACTCATCCACAAACTTTTGCTTCCACTCATCATCATTCGGGTTCTTCTGCTGTTGCGGGAAAATATTTTCACCATACATACTTTTCCCAAACAAGAAGCCAAGACCAAAATCGGAGTACTCTAAATCACGATTCAAGCCGCTTCCGGTATAGACGCTGGCCGGATATTGCAGGTAATCCTCTTGCGAAAAGTGATTGAAATGCCAGGCAAAAGGAATTTTACCAATCATGTAATCCATCACCCATTCACTGGTAGCGTCAATACCTTGTTGATTCCAATAGGCAAGTACCTTCTGCTGATATTTGGCTTCAGTTACTGCCGATTCGTAATGCCCCTTGCTATCGCGCACAATCCAGGCATCAATATGAATGGTTTTCCCGTCGCGCAATGGTGGCAGTATATCCAACAAGCGATCAATACGCATTTTTGCATAGCCTCTCTCCCACTCGTTCTTGTAGTTAATTTGGTAGGCTTTCCGGTTGTTATAATTGCCAATCACCATCAGGTTGCCATTGGGTGTTTTCGAAATCAGGTCATTTTCCACATACTCCGGCCATAAAGGACTATCATCATAAGCATCGGTCATATTGATGTGAAGGCTCACCACTGTATGGTATTTGCGGGCTTCTTCCATCAGCCAGATCAGGCTTTCACGGGCCGTTGCGTCCTGCTCACGTTTCAGCGCTTCATTCACCCCAAAAAAGGCCGGGTATTTATCGTCATGCCCGTTATACTGCCAACCAACGAGATAAATGATTTTAGGTACTCCCAAGGTTAGCTCATCCGTGATTTTAATGATTTCCATAGCATCTTCAAAAGTATTGGCTACCATTGGCTTTCCTTCGCTATCAGGTTTCGACAGGAATAGTTTCATAACCAGCGTTTGTGAATAATCGTGGTTAAAATCAGCAAACACTTTCCCTTTTTCATCACCACTTTTCGAAGTAACTCCATAACAATTACTTCCGGCAAATAAGCCGGCAACAAACAACAATCCCAATAATAATCGGTACATATCTTATCTTTTTAGTTTGGTTGAATAACTAATACAACTCCCCCATAGGGAGCAATCTCCTTGGAATAAGTAGAATTTTTTATTGGTTTTTCATTGGTCTTCAACTCTCCGTCAGAATCACTTATCTCCAAAATTTTTCCTTTTTTCACGCCCAATAGAGCAAGATCGAGCTTAAGACTTAGTCTATGATCTTTCCCTGAGATAATACCTACATACCAACTATCACCTTTTCGACGTGCAATGGCAGCATATTCTCCCGGGAAACCTCCCAGCAATCTCACCTCATCAAACTGTGCCGGCAGTTCCTTAAGAAAATGCCTCACCTCATCGGATTGGTTACGATAAACTTCGGGGGCATCGGCAAAATGAACCAGACCTGATTGGAAAATCAATGTTAAAGCCAACTCGTGTGCCTTGGTTGTTAAATGCGGATAATTGTGTTCGGAAAAAGCGACTGGCGTATAATCTGCAGGTCCAATTGCTGCCCGGGTAAACGCAACGATTGCATTGTACTCCGGTGCCTTTTCGGGAACCACAGGATCAAAGCCATAAGTTTCTTCCCCTTTCACCGCTTCCATGCTCATTAAATTCGGATAGGTTTTGCTCCATCCTCTCGGCACAGTGCAGCCGTGAAAATTGACCATCAGTTGATAAGCTGCGGCATCCATTAGAATATCAAGATACTGGTTGATGATTTTTTGCTTGTCGGTATTAAAGAAATCAACCTTAATCCCTTTCACTCCCCACTCCTTCAGACGGGCAAACTCCTCTTTACGAACTCTGGAGTCCCATAAGCGCCCGCGAGGTTGTTCGGCAACATGATTATGAGACCCTCCGGACTTATACCACAAAAATATCCCGACACCTCTATTACGGGCATAATCCAGCAACTGATGAATAGTTCCGCCTTTCATATCGTTCCAGTTGGCATCAACCAGGTAGTATTCCCACCCCATTTCGACTGTCAGGTCAATAAATTTCTTCTGAAGTTCAAAATCCCGATCGTGGGTTTGCGTTGTCCACCATTCCCAACTAGCCCGTCCGGGTTTGATCCATGCCAAATCCCCTTCAATTTTAGAAGATTCGTTTAGATCGTAAACCATATTCGACGCTACAATCGATGAAAGATCTTCGGCAACCATAACCACACGCCATGGCATTTGCCAAATCCCGGAGTGTTTAGGCAAAGAGGAATAGAGGCCCAAAGCTTCGCCAGGATGCGGAAATGCAATGTTATAAAGCCCTTGCTGGCAATTGTTTCCAAGATGTGTCCCTGGGTAATTACCCGTCAAGGCTGCCTCATGCAACATCACCCAATGTTTGCCCTCATTAACCTGAAACAAAGCAGGCAAAGCCCAGCCCGGATTTTCAGATGATGGCTCGCCAACCCGGCTGGCATTGGAGTAATACATTTCGTACGAAGGCTTCCACTTGGTTGGCTGGCTATAAGGCGACAACCAGGCCTTACCATCCGGATCAATCTGATAACCCGTATTTTCAATTAAAACCGTACGTTCCTGCTTGTAATTGTCTGGCAAAATATAACAAAAAGCAACTCCTTCATTGTACACCCGAACCCTTAAAACCAGCTGTTTCCCTTCTGCATTTACAAGATTATAATCACACTGGTTGTGCTGGCTTTTAACTGACTGGCTTTTCCCATGTAAAATACTGTAGGTTTGATTCGTATTATCTATTTCACTGTTCGAAACAAATTGGAGCAAATTAAACAAGTCGGTATAATCAAGCGTGAGCCCCAATGGCGAACAATCAACCACCAGCTCATTATTCATTTTTATCCGGTAAAAAAGATATTTCCCTTCGCCATAGGTCGAATAATTCTTGCCTGCTTCATATTTGTTAAGCGATACCAACTCAAAAAGAAGCCGTCCATCAGGGCTGGTCAGAGCATCCTGTGCATGTGCGTAAAACACATTCATCAGACACATGAATAAAATGGCAATAACTCTATTTTTCTTCATAATCTTTTTTTTTCGAAATGACTATAACACAAGGAAATTATTCTGTATATACTTTTGTTGAGTGCTTCACATCCACTGCTTTTGAGCAGCCCGTTACCCAGTTGTTTAGCAATCTGACATTTTCAGCCCCTTGAATAGAAATACCTGTAAATGCAGCTTCTCCTTCAATTATATTTTGCTCAATAACAATGTTTCTATGAATACCCGGAACAGTATTGTCCGGTGCCTTCACGTTGACTGCAATTCCACATGCGCCATCATTGGTACCATCGCCCCGGCCACAACGCAGGATTCGATTATTGCGGATTACGACATCGGCTGATCCGGGGCCTTCGCGCCAGTCTCCCTCTGCTCCAATATGGATAGCAGTACCTGTCCCCTCCCTAAATGTGCAATTTTCGATCAGGACATCACGGGTTTTTACTAAAACGGCACGAGCTAAATGGCTACCAGCATAGGAATTGACAAATTCAAGCCTTGGCAAACGCGTGACATCAATAAAGTAGTAATCATTGTAATTTCCGGGGAATTCGCCACTTAGTTTAAGCACACTGCGCCATTCTTTCGGAAACGTATCTACTGCCAACACCATCATCGAATCAACCACTTCCAAAGTCTTTTTCTTTACAAATTCAATCGTATTACCTACATCTGGAAAATCGAGTACACAGGCATGCGTACTCCAGCGGTCTTCCAGTTTTATTTCATAAGTGTTATTCCCCAAGTCCTTGGTTATTTTGTGATAGTAGCCATGCACATTGGTAGCATCGTCGCCCTGTCCTTCAAACATGCAACCATTGAAACGGATCAGGCCTGTACAGGAAGTAAAGTGTGTGGCATCAGTGTTGGTTGACTGGTACTTACCCGGAGCCGGAACAATACGAAGCCCTTCCATAAGTACATTATGAGCGCGATGGCCGACAATTCCCATCCCAGGTTGCGAATGGATGGTCACCTGACGGAGTAAGGTATTCTTTGCTTCATGAATCAAAATGGCCGGACGAAAGTGCATGGTGTGGTTCATCAATGCTACCGCACCCAACATCTCGGGTTTTGTTTTAGTATATATGCGAACCGTTTTATTGTCCAGTTTTTTGGTATTGAACGGATGATAAACCGAGTTTCCAAGCAATCTATTTTTCTGCAAGTCCCAAAACATGATGCGTGTAATAGTCATGTTATCGGCCAACCACTGTGTATCGGTAAGCTCCGCATCCATAAACTCTTTTTCAACATTCACCACTTTTCCTTCGCTGTGAGGAATCGTTTTATAGTCGATGGTCAACCCTTCAATGATAACATTTTCACAGTTTTCAAGCGACACAGGCTCCATCCAGCCACTGCACCACAGAGTGGCACCTCGTGCCATCACATGAAGATCTTTCACTCCGCTGAAATCAATCCCTCGCGAATAAGGAAAATAGGGCGTATATACTACATTCTGCGGATTTACCCCGAGCTTACCAGCCATAATATCGTTCATTAGTTTGATGGCTTCATCATCCACAATATCATATTTACCGGCAGGCATCACTAAAGTTTCCGCCCCGTTTTTCCGACAATCGTCAATCGCTCGCTGAATAGCCTCCCGATCATTTTTGCCATCATTGGGGATAGCACCATAATCAGTTACATCAACATTTTGAGCTTGCAACTGAACGATTGCTATCAGAAAAGCAAGACTAGTTGAAATCATTAGTTTCAGGATATTTCCCATGGTTTTATTTTTTCAAGTATTAAAAATAGCTTTAAGTCAGTTCCGAAGCCTGTTTTTACCCCAATTTGGGATAAAGCTCCTAATTAATGGTACAAACTGGCTTCACTAATCCCGTAGTTTCAATTCGAAACGGTATTCAAGGTGCAGTTCAACCTTCGTTATCTCAGCATCGTCGAGCCCGGTTTTATCAACATACTTCTCGCACTAAACCACTATGAGATGAAAATCCCAAGCGGTTTAGCACTCATTAATAGATAATATTTGCGTGAATAACCACGGGAAAATGATCGGAAGCATAAATCTTTTCTTTTGAATCGGTGAGGACTCCGTAATGTTTTACGTTTACCTGTTTGTTTACAAAAATGTAATCGATCCTATGTTGTGGTATTGTACCAAAACGAAAGCCATTAAACGTTCCTTCCGGGCCATAGGGCTCTTTTTCACTCACCATTTTACTATCAAAAAGGCCATTGCTTGTCAGTTCGTCATAAGCCGGACTATCGGGTGCTAAGTTGAAATCACCCATAACAAAGACGGGCTTATTCGCAGTCATGATTTTTAGAGTATCATTCAAAAGGCGAGCACTTTTAAAACGCGCTTCTTTACCCACACTGTCAAAATGGGTATTAAAGACATAGAACTGACCTGTTGAATTCACATTCTCGAAAAGTGCCCAGGTACAAATACGTGTATAGCCGGCATCCCACGAAAGGCTTACTTTTTCAGGCGTTTTTGACAACCAGAGAGTACCCGATGAAAGGACGCGAAACTTATCAGCCCGATAAAAAATGGGATTGAACTCTCCCTCGTCTTTTCCATCTTCGCGAGCCACACCAATCCATTTATATGTGGGGAGTTGTTGATCAAAATAGTCGATCTGATGACGATGCGGCTCCTGCATCCCAACCACATCCGGTAAATGAAAATTAATCAAGCCCACTTGAAAATCTTTTCGGTTTGCCCAGTCATTCTTTTTGGGTGTTCCTTTGTTGAAAATTGATTCATCATACCTGACATTAAAAGTCATTAACTTTAAATTGGTTTGGGCGGGGGCAATGAACTTACAAAATGTGAACAGCACCAGCAATATCAAGTAGGAAAGTTTCATACGTCGTTTTTTAGTTATTCGTTCTTTGGTTTAATTTTTTCAGAAAGATTAGCAGAGCTTGACCCCGAACTTCAATAATAGCCAAGCTAACATATTTGCCACCAGCAAAAATCAGATCTTTAGTCATGGATACGATACCAACCATCAATTCCATTCTCCGTGATTCTAATTACACGCTCTGCCTGCTACTATCACTTGCGTTTAAACGAGACTTCCCATTGTACGGAGGAAGTTTCGGCAGGCCGATACGAAATTTTTAAGACCTCGCCCTTTTGTTCAATTCCGGCTTCCTCGCCATTGATTATTGCTGCGTGCAACAAGTAATCTTCGGGAATATAAATGGTAATCACATACTCATCTTCCCCCACCACTCGACTGCGTCCTTTGAGTGAATTTTCCTCCCAGAGCAGCTTTTCTATTTCAGCAGCTCCTTGCGACAAATGACGGTTCGTAGAAACCAACTGCGGACGATCAAGTTTTTCGCGAATAGCCAAGGATTCCAGTCCATAAGGCTCCAATTCACCCAAAGCAAAATCATCTTCCAATACTCCGTACATTTTATCACTCCAGAACTCATACACCAGGTATTCCTTCGAAGAATCGAGCCCCAAGTCAGCAAACTTAAGCACCACCGGCTCAAGCGACTTTTGATTCCTTTCTGACCAGTTTAAGCGATGTAATACATTCCAGTTTTCAAAGCCGGTATTGAACTCATTCAGCCAATAGGGACACACTTCACCAAACTGATCTCCATCAATGGGCGAAGGATGTCTTCCTGTAGTAATATCAGTACGTTCGTTGCTCTTGAGCCAATTGGTTTTTCCTGAATCAAAGTCGTATAACTGTCCGGGAACAGAAAACAACACAGGCGAAGAACGTCGTAGTCCATAAATTCGGCTATCATCCTCATAAACTTCAGGCTTATCACTGAGCATCAAAATGGCTCCGGCAATTGAGGCTAAAGCCGGGCGTATGATGGTTTCCCGTTCCATTGCTTGTCTGGCTTCCAGCTCTTTTACATTGCCAATATCTTTGCCTTTTTTGTTGGGCGACACATCGCAATGGTCAGGGTCGTTACGCCAGACGATGCCGTTCCATGAGTTGTATTGCTGCAGGGTAACCGGGCCATAACCATCGCCACCAATGCGGCAGGCATCAGCCAACCCGATGGATTCGGGCAAAACCCCCCAACAGGAAAGAATAAACGTATCGTCGCCCAACTCTTCGCGCGCTACCCGCAAATAAGCCCTTAACAATTCATCCGGGCCAACTCCCCTTTCGCTGCACCATTCCAGGTTATTGTGCAAATTATCATAAAGGTAGTGCCGAAGCTGATCGATTTTCACATATCCAATCCCGGCATTTTTCATCCCTTTAAAAGTAGGGCGAATCAATGCCTCAACAACTTCCGGATTGGTAGCATCCATCACGTAGCTCACCCATGGTGCTGCTGCCGGGTTCCCCAACTCATCGTGCACAAACCATTCCGGGTGTTTTTGCACCGTTTCTTCATCAGAAAAAAAACAACCCATCCAGATGGCAGGATCGAAACCTGCTTGATGAATAGAAGTGACGTAGCCTGTCAGTCCTGAAGGAAAAAGGTCTTTCTTCCAATCGAGCCAAGTTGTGGGTCGTCCACCAAGGTAACCGCTGGCCACTTCGCAATTTTCGCGACCTCGGTCGTTTTCTCCTTGATAAACATCATCGATCTGAATAAAGCGATAACCGTAGTCGGCCAAATGTTTCTTTTGCCACATCTCCAATAAATCCAGATGATCCTCTTCGGTAAACTCCCTGAAATAGGCCCACCACGAACACCATCCGGTAATGGATTCTTTGTACACCTGATAGGTCCAGGGTTGAAAATAAGGTAAGTTTTTATGTTTCTGATAATACCGCGGACGGAATACCAATTCTGCATTTTTTACAGTAAAAGTGAGTTCAAATTGAGTAGTACCATTTGGTTTTCGAGACGATTTAATCACTGTCCCCTCTGGCAACTCAAGCATCCAATCGAAGTTTCTGTCGTAAATAGCATTGTTCCGCAAGTTATTACTTAATCCATGTGAGGTACGCACCAAAGCCAATTTATCCTGGGCCTCACCGCGGGTTTCGGCAGCCAATGCTTCTGAGCTTCCATACACAAGGGCGTGAACAGTAGTTTCTTTTTCAAAACGGAACTGAATCCGTTGCTCAATAACTTGCGCTCCCTGTACAGTCGATGTAATTTCAGCTTCATTGTCAAACCGGGCCGCCAAAATAGTAGCATTGTTATAGTGTAAAACTAAATACTCTTTTTCGTTTCCCACTTCAAGAACTGACGGGGCATTTTCCGGACCACCGGGTAACTCTTTAACCAAAGACGATTGGTAATTTTGCGCACGGATACTTAGCACGCAAATCGTAAGAATTATGAATAGCATTGGATAGGTTAGTCGCATATACTTAAAGTGATTTATTTAATATTTTAAAAAATCAACGAAAGTGAGAGGTAATTCAAAACCTCCAATGAGTTACGTTATTAAAAATCCTGATTACTACCTCATCTCCAATAACCCAAATCATATCAAAAGCACAGATGAGATCTAGAGAAGTAAGCTTCTCGATTCTTCTAAAAATAATAATTACTATACAAAGGGGACATTCATGCAAATGTCCCCTTTGCCAACACAATTAGTGTGAATAGAAAAGTTTTATTGCTCTTATTCTATGAGCACCAATTTCGTATCAAATAACCTTTCTCCATTTCTATAATGATAATGCAAATCGAAAGTTTTAGTTGCTGGATCATAGGTTGAAGTAACACCGCCTTGAGGGAATATTTCCACTACCGAATTAGGATCACTTTTAATTGTAACCGTATTATCAGCATTTACTTGAATTTGATACAAAATACCAGAGTTATTGAATACCGACTTACCTGCTTGTGCCCTGCAAGTCTTTGAATCTATTGTTTGCAAATATATCTCTGCATCAAGCTCATCCGGCGCATTACCAATTCGAACAAGTGTGCCTGACTCCTGATAGTATCCTTCAAAAGCATTAATCTCTGGTAATGGATTAACTTTAATTGTCCATTCCTTTGTTGTAGTTCCATCTGCAGCAATTACCCTGTATCTTCGTCCAGATGAAAAATCTCCTGGTATTCCCAGAGTTGGTGCGTCATTCAGAGGCTCTATGGTTGCTGCTGTTGAAATATTAAATTTACCTACTAAATTAGTTAGTGAAACTTGTCTTCTTATTTCATTAGTAAATGATGCATCTGGTGCTGGCAAAGAAAGGGTTACCTCTATAATTCCCTCACTGACATTTACATCTTTTTCAACATTCAGTCGAACCACTTTCACTATTGGTTCGCCATCTACCCAGTTACTATTAGCATCTTTATAGCGAAAATCAAATTTCACGTCGGTAATTTCAGCATCATTAAACTCAGGTATGTCTTCCAAGTTTCCAGTCAAACAGGAAGATGTTCCTATAATCAACATCAGGAAGATACTTTGAATAAGATAATTATAAATTTTATTTTTCATTCTTTTAAGATTTAAGTAATTAAAAAGCGCTACCAACCTGGGTTCTGCGGACCAAGATTTGGATTCCTGTTAATTTGTCCTTGTGGAATTGGCAGAAGGTAACGGCGAGATTCGTCAAATGCCCTCACGTCATTCCCTCCATGGGTTATTGTTCCAACATAGAATGATTTTCTATCATTTGTAATTTCAATGTAGGTAGGAGGAACAGTTAATTCACTAATTTTACCGCCAGGTGCAGTTCCATTATTTGCGAAACCGCCATGTTTACCCCAACGTAACAATGACCAGTAATAATCATTTTCCATCACCATTTCAACACGGCGCTCTTTCAGATAAAGATTCCAGGCTTCCTCAAGCGAACTAGCATTTGCCTCAGGCAGTTTTCCATGAGTTGTGCGCGTTTCATTGCAAATGCTGACAGCCTCATCAAAGTCACCTTGCCCCATACCTGCAAGCCATAAAATTGCTTCGGCTTTATTTAGCAGAACGCGACCTAGGCGAGTAACCACAAAATGATAATCGGTAGGAGTACCTGCTAAAATTCGTGGCTGCGTATTATAAACACCTTTCTTGAAAATGTAGTTGGAAAGACTCATATGGGGACCAAGTCCTCCGTTTGTTTTACGCCATAAGTTCCCATTTACTGTTAACCTGATTTCTTCATTCCACCACCTGCTGTTATCATAAACAAAAGAATCATAGAACCGTTTATCCCTATGTAAATACATAATATCAGAGATAGAAGCATCACCAGTGACAATTCCAGAGAATTGCACTTCTCCTTTTTCTCCATCAGTAGCCCAATCCGGAGCGTTGTTTGTCACCTGCACATTATCAACGAACTGAGACGATTCGTTCCACTTTACAGCTTTACCAGTTAACTGATCAATAACATCGAACTGGTCTGCCAGGTTCTGAGTAGGTGCCCACCACATCCAGCCAATAAAAGGCTGTCCGCCGTTAGTAGTAAAAAGTGGACCACACCCGTTCCTATTCAATACATCATTATTCGTATTCGGCATCACATTTTGCAGAGGTGCAATAGCTTCTGTTGTGGTGTTTGATTTAACCCTGTACACTGCAAAAATTATTTCGCTGGAATAAGGTGCGCCTTCATTAAAGATACTTCCAAAGTCGCTCCCCAATGAATATTGCCCCAAAGCAATCACCTGATTTGCAGCATCAACAGCCCCCTCCAACCAAGCTTTCTTTTTTGCAGCATCGGATTCATAAGCAGCAGCTTGCAATGCAATTTCTGATTTGAAAGCTAAAGCTGTACCTTTAGTTAACTCGCCAGGTTTTGCTGTTTCCGGAAGGTCTGGAATGGCTGCGTCAATATCAGCAAGGATATAAGTATAACTTTCAGTTGTTGTTTTGGTTGTGGGCATCTCCAAACCACCGCTTATTGTATCCGCCGGTTCCAGAACCTCATCAACCCAAACAAATCGTCCCATTGTGCGAGCTTGAAGATAGTATGTTAAAGCTCTCAATAATTTTCCTTTTGCTATCAACTCTTTTGACTGGGTATCACTTAATCCGTGTCCTGCATATTCGGCAGCTTTTTCAATAATTAAGTTACACTTACGTATTGTACCGAAGTTACCCAGACCACCATCACCTGCATCTCTGTTTAATTCTTCCCGCACAAAGCTATTTCCTCCTTGGTTATGCACCGAGTTATTTGTCCTCGCCTCCCAAGTTGTTTGATTTCCATTGACATAGCCATACATAACACTACTAACGGTGCCAGTTACAAATGCATCCGCAGTTTCTTTTGATCCCCACACAGTTGCTTCATCAAAACTTGTAAATGGTTCTGTATCTAACACATCTTTACAAGCACCTAAAAATAGTAATGCACTTATTAATGTCAAGAATATAATTTTATTCTTTTTCATATACTTCAGTTTTTAAAATTCAACATTAACGCTTAATGAATATGTCCTTTGTACCGGATAATCGTAATTATTGGTACTCCCATTTTCTGGGTCAAGGCTAAATTTGGTAGCAGGAGAAATTGTAAACAAGTTTTGACCACTAAGTACCAAATTCAATTTACTTATCCAATCAACTCTCTTTAAAAGCTTCGATTTCAGCTCGTAACCAACCTGTAATGTTTTTAAACGAATATATTTTCCATCTACCAACCAAAAGTCAGAAGTCGTATAATTATTGTTTCCATTGATGCTTGAATTTGGAGCAATTCGAGGATAGAGTGCATCCCTATTATCTGGAGTCCAGTAATCAAGTTGATAATCATAAAAAGTAGTGTAGCCACCAGTAGATTGCCCTCTCAATACGTCTCCTAAATACATATCTCTTGAAGTAGCTCCTTGAAACAAGAAATTACCAAAGAATCCTTTGAACGAGAAATTACCAAAAATTCCGTAATTTGCTCGAGGAAATCCATTACTTCCGATACGTACAAAATCACTTCCATCGATAAAACCATCACCATTAACATCCTTATATTTTATATCGCCAGCAACTAAATCTGAGGAACCATCGCGACGAGGAGAATTCAACACATCATCTGAATTGGCATAATAACCTTGATTGATATATCCTTGCCCCCAATATCCTGTTTGCTGAACCTCGCGTTTACGCGGATCTTTTTGAGCGGCTAGATCTTCATTCCAGGCAACTGCAACCAGCGAATTAAAATGGGTCATATTACCTCCCAATTGATAGCTCAAATCACCTAAATTCCCTTTCCACGAAAGTGAGAAATCGAATCCGGCACGCCTACTTTCTCCTTCGGATTTCACTTGTGGTAAGGAAACTCCTAACGGATCAGAGTATCCCACATTTGAAGGAGAAGTCAGGTAACCTACAGTTTCCATATAGAAATAATCGACACTACCCGATAGCCTGTCCCCTAAACTTGCAAAATCGAAGCCGACATTTGAAGAGTTAGTCGAATACCAGGTAATATCTGGACTAACCAAGGAACCTTCAGAAAATGTTGGCACTAAGTTTCCGTCAATAGTATAGCCTCTCTCGTTCAACTGATAAGATGACAAATAGCTGAATCGAGAAACACCTGAGTCAAGCCCAACCTGGCCATAAGATGCCCGGAACTTGAAATAGTTAAAAATATTTTGATCTTTCAAAGATGTCCAGAAATTTTCTTCTGATATAATATATCCTAGTGACCCGGAAAAGAACGTACCCCATCTTTTATCTTCCGGAAAAAGGTCGCTTCCATCATAGCGAATTGAGCCCTGAGCAAAATACTTTTGATTATAATTGTATGACATACGGCCAACATATCCTGCTCGTCCATACTCACTTTCCCCGCCTCCGTTTTCCATGTCCTCCGAAGGTCCAGCTCCAATTTGGTCAATTAAAAACAAATAGTTTTTACGTTTTAACCAAATATTTTCACCAAAACCATAAGTCTGCTCATAGAGTGCTGTAGCAGAAAACGAATGCGCCTCATTAAATACCTTTTCATACTCAAAACCCGATTGTGTCGTATATTGATAGTTTGAACCACTACCGTAGGTTAAGCTAACCGGAAAAGTTGGACCAGGGTTACCCTCTAAATCATATTGGGTGGCGGTTTTCTGCCAGGCCTTGCTCCCTGATTCACCGATCCTGTAGTTTGCTGACAGTTTTAGTTTTAATCCTTCCACGCCATATACTTTCCAATCAGCATTAAAAGCCCCTGTCAACATCTTAGTAGAGCTATAATTATAACCCGATTCATCTGAAATTTCTGCGGCCGGATTATCATATCCTACATAAATTTGACCGTCTTTATTATAAGCGATCGCACCAGGTCCCTGGTTTTGAATGTGCCCCCAAGTTTGCCAATAACCATTAGAATATTGAGACAATGGCGCCCTTACGTTAGTAAGGTAACCATCTACACTAAAATGTAAGGTTAATCCTATTTTTTTCAATTCTGAAGTCTCACTCATCCTCAGATTATAACGCTTCAACCAGTTTGTATTTTCCTTGTATAAAGATTGTTGATCGTATGCCTGAAACGAAATGAAAAATTTATTGATATCATTACCACCATCTATACTAACCGTGTGTTTGCTTTCTGGAGCAAAATTTCGCGTAACTTCTTTCAACCAATCAGTATTCGGATAATTGTATGGATCAGAACCTGTCTTGAATTTCTCAAGCTCTTCATCAGTCCAACGTGGATCAAGTTTATATGTTGACCTCACCGTATTGTCAAACATTGCCCTTTCATAGGATGATAATTTAGTCCCTAAATTTGTAGGTTCACTTATACTTGTATTATAACTGTAACCTACCCGCAAGCCTTTATTTCCTTTTTTTGTATTAACTACCAAAACTCCATTACCTGCTCTTGCACCATACACGGCAGCCGCCGAAGCATCTTTTAAAACTGAAAGAGAAGCAACATCATCGGGGCTTAAATTTTCAAAATCCTGATAGGGTACAATAAAACCATCAATAACCACGAGCGGAGTACCACCACCACGAATAGAAATAGTTGAATTTTTACCAATACCTCCTCCTGATTGTGTAACAATAAGCCCTGCAGTACGCCCAGCCAAAGCATAGGTAATATTGTTTACAGGAATGTTCTTTAATTTTTCAGCGTCAACTGTGGAAACCGCAGTGGTTAGATTTCTCTTTGTTGAAGTCCCATAACCAATAGCAACAACTTCGTCTAAGCCGATAGCTTCTTCCGCAAGAGTAACATCAATCGATGTTTTCCCAGCAACAGCTATTTCCTGAGTTTTCATTCCAATAAACGAAAAAACCAAAGTCGCATCATCAGGGACATTCGATAAAATGTAATTTCCATCAAAATCAGTAACACTACCAATAGTGGTTCCTTTTACAATAACAGTAACTCCAGGCAAAGGCTCTCCCTGTCCATCAGCAACCTTCCCTCTGATTGTTTTTGCAATCTGGCTAGTTACATTATTCGCTTCTTGTTCATTTTCCGAAGAAATAATAATCACTCGGTCAACCATACGATAGCCCATTCCTGTTCCATCCAGCAGCTGATCCAATATAGTCTGAATCGACGCATTTTTGATTTTCAAATCAACTTTTTGCTCCACATCAAAATCTGTATTGCTGTACACAAAGTTGAAGTGACTATCGCGCTCAATATCATTCAGAATTTCGCGAATAGACGTTTTCGAATAGTCAAGTTTTAAATCCGTTTGCTGCGAGTACGATTTGGCTGAAGTTGTAAGAACTCCCAAAACCATCAAAAAGAGTGTCAATCTCATAATCAAATTGAGTTTAGCAGAAAAGATCTTCCGTCTTTCCCATAAATAACTACGATTTTTTTTCATACATTTGTAAGTATTAAGTTTAACAAAAACAATGCTTTTGAGTCTGAAAGTCAAGAGCATTGTAACCAAGAATTAAACCGGGATTTGCGCCAAACATTTCCCGGTTTTATTTTTTCACTTCAATATATATCTTGTCATTTCTATATTTAACATCAATTTTATTTGTCAATTCAAGTAGCTTAATATTATAAAGTATTGTCTTGTCGCGGTTAATAATTCCTGTAAACTGATAAGACTCCAAACTATTGGCATCAAAAACAAACTCCACATCATACCACCGTTGCATTTGCTCGATAATCTTGGTCAGTTTTTCATTGTCATAAAAGTATCGTCCTTCCTTCCAGGCTGCAACCTTCTCGGCATCAACCCAATCTTTCTCAATCCTCCTGTGCCTATCGGATATAACAATTCGTTCTGATGGTTTTAAGTCAACTGACTCGTTACTGGTTGAAAAAGTAATTTTGCCCTCAAGCAAGACGGCTTCAACCTGCCCGCTGCCGGGATAGGCCTTAACATTAAACTTCGTTCCATGCACTTTGATACGGGAGTTTTCGAGGTTGACAATAAATGGTTTGTTCTTATTATGAGCGACATCAAAGAATGCTTCTCCTTCAACAAACACTTCACGCCCCGAAGCATTAAAGTCTGAGCGATATTTGAGACTACTCCCTGAATTCAACCAGACTGTCGTTCCATCAAAAAGCGTTAAACTCGTAATTTGTCCTGAAGGACAATTTATCGTTGCCATACTCGAGTTGTATGGATTTATTCCTATCAAATAGATAAGTAATGATCCGAGACTAAAAGAAATGATAATAAGGGCAGCATACTTCAGCCAAACCTGATAGGCAGATTTTCGCCCAACATGGGAATATACTTTCGCCCAAAGCCGGTTTCCAGGATTAAGGCTACCGAGAAAAGCGACTTGTTCTCTCACCCGGTAAATTTTCTCAATATCTGTATATTCTTTTGATGCTTTAACCTTTTCATCAAAATTCGGAAGATCCTGGCCATCGTGTAAATGATGGATCATATTTTCGGCTTCACGATATTCATCCTTTTTCATAGTACTTATATAACGCAAGTATTATCGGAGGGGGTGAAATGAAAAATCACTTTTTTGAAAAATTTTATAGCAAGAAGTGAGTTTTGCGTTTCCAGTTCTAAAATTCAAGTTGCAAATTCCCAATCTTTTGCGTTGGTGCTGACGACAAAGCATCAATTTAAATTACTGTTCTTCTGGCATCTAAAAGCCCGCTTTCCTATCTCCAATTCAGCTTATTCTCGTTTTTTCCAATTCGTTAGAATAAAGAGCATGTTGAGATAAATCTCTTTCAGTTCCACTCTCAAAATTCGGTAAGCAATAACCATCTGAGTCTTTACCGTATTCTTTGAAATTGTCAAAGTATCAGCAATTTCATTGTAGCTCTTATCGTTAAGGTATGCTAACTTGAAGATTTCCTGACAACGTTTCGGTAGTTTATCAATCGCTTTGGAAACCTTTAATGCCAACTCTTCATCTGTGTAGAGTTTCGCCTCTTCCTGTAAGCACATACTAGCCAAAGCATTATCTATTTCAATTTGTTTTACCTTAATACTCCTCAAATAGCTGATTGTTTTATTTCGAACGGTAACAAATAAGTATTTACGCAATTCAGCATCAGAATTATAAATCTGAGATCGTTTATCCCAGATCGTAATAAATGCATCTTGCAAAATATCCTCGACAAGTTGCTTATCTGAAACATATCGGTAAGCGATCAAGCCAGCTGCATGTATATTTTCGTTGAAGAATTGTTCAAATTTTTTAAAATTCAGTTTTGAATTTCCACCGCTTTCATCCATTCATTCAGAGTTAGTAGTTTGCAATCAGAAAAGCTTTTTCAAAACGATCCTGTCTTCATTCAAAAATAAGAAACCTACTTAATCGCTGCAATAAAAATACCTGATCCGACACGCATTTCCCTTACTATCACTATTCTTTTCTTCTAAAACACGAATTCTCAAAGTATGCTTTTCTTTCTCCAGCCCGGTTGCCAACGTGTAGTACCAGGGAAGGTGTAAATGCGCACTCCAACGCGTAAATAAGTTCAATTTCTGCCAGCTACCGCCGTCAATGCGGTATTCGATCATCCCAGCATCGGGGCCAGCAGCAACAGCTATTCCAACGGTATTTCCCTCAAAGTCCCACTTCAAAATACGTGATGGCTTTTCGCAAACCAACATGGGGACGTTGACATAGTTTGCCCGGGTTCCTTTGTTATCCGTGGGCTTCCAGTTGGGCACAAACTGCCAGCCTTTCCCTTCGTGCTTCTTTTCAACAGCAACAAGCTTTCCATTGCTATAGTTATCCGAGTCAATCGGATCGGGCATCGAGTAACTTGTGAGCTTGTCATCTTCGGCCACAAAGCCACTCCAGGCTCGATCCAGCAGTTGTTTCATTGATCGATAATAAACCTGCTGTCCAAATGGCGAAGGATGCAGGTTTTTAAAATCTTCTTCCCAGGAAAACTCACCGGCATCAATCCTGTCGGTCACTTCTTTGGCCAGGTTTATGGTGGAAATTCCATAATGGGCAGCTACTTTTTCGTGATTCTGAATTACTTTAGGCACTTCTCCCTGGCGGTAAGTCTCCATTTTATCGGGATCCACAAAATGCATGATCACCAAATCAATCGCCGGATTGCTCTTTCTTAAATGCCGAACAATACCTTCCATCGCTCTTACTTGCTCCTCATCGCTTCGCCCATTCGAAGCATCATTCACAGCAGCCTCTTCAAACAGCAAGTCAACCGGCCCGTTGGCCAACACATCGCGCTCCAGTCGAAAGGCTGCCGGCGTAGTTCCCATGGAAGGGGTGCCCGCTGCAATAAACTCAAAGTCCGTATCCGGGAAACGCGTTTGCAGATAATTACAAATGCTATCACGCCAACCACCATTGTAAGTGATTGAACCACCCAGAAATGCCACCCGTCCTTTCTTTTCCCGCTCAAACTTAATTTGACTGTTCTTCAATCCGTTTCGAAGCCGATGATATTGGGTCGCATCCAAGAGTTTTTCAGGCAATTCAGTATGCTGAAGGATAAATCGTGCCCCCAACTCAGGCGTTTCAATCGGAAAATGATGCCCAAACAATTTTTGTTCGCCCCGGGTACAAGGAATGATTGTTGCTGGCCCTCCCAGCTTCACATACCGGTCAATAAGCAAGAAGGTATTTTCTTCGGGAGGAACAATTTCATCTTTCAAGCCAATCATATGCATAACAGGCACTTTAGCCAAAGCAAGCTGCTCCAGGTTGTCCATAGGGTTGTTCGCATAGTTCAAGGCCTCTTCATCTGACGCAAAGCCATACTCCTGCTTTAAGCGTTCCCAATCGGCAGCACTCCCCTGCCCATTTCCGAAACCACCGGGCCAACTTTTAAAGTCGCATACCGGAGCTTCGGCATAAATGCAACTCACTTTCTCCGGGTTCTGTTTAGCCCAATTATAAACGAACAATCCGCCCCGGCTAACACCTTCCAAAGCAACTTTTCGGGACAACTGATGCCGATTCACCAAGTATTCGTAGAAATGATTCCAGTTGGCTACCGCTGCCGGAGTGCCATATTGATTGTTCGTATTGATGTATGCGATGTAAACCCCATCGCTGAGTAAAATACTGTCCATTTCCGTATGCCAATCCGGGAAACGTGCTCGCCACACCCAAGGATTTCCGGGCAAAGCAACTTCCGGAACTACAATCCGGGCAGAAAGACCTCGTCCATTCGGGTTCTCACCAGGCATCCCTATTTTTTGCTCATTCGGAAAGAAAACAAAATCATAACGGTCAAATCCTTTCCACTGGCTTTTTGCCCCTTCCCAGCCAACTGTTGGCATGCTCAACGGCTTACCGACTTGTCTATCCGGCAAGCAATCGTTAGCATAAGAATTAAAGCAACTAATCACCAAAAAGATGATTAGTGCGAATGTGTATTTTTTCATAGAAGTGTTTTTATTCAACTTGATAAACCGCTAAGTTCTTAATCGAAGGAAGCTCTTCGGACTGCTCAATCGTTAAACGAATTTTGGAGCACTCTACAGTATCAAACTGTTGAATTCGTTTTTGACCAATTGACTGTCCTTCGCAAAGCTTCGTCCATTTGCCACTAACCAAACCTTCCACTTCGTAGCGGCGTACCCGTTCTCCCAAAGCAATATTCTCTTGGATAATCACATGGTTAACTGATTGAGCTTTGGACAATTTCAATACAAGCTTCTTGCCTTCTCCTTTCGTTTGAGCCACAGGCGTTTCAAAACGACGTTTGATTTCATCGCCCCATTCTTTCAGTCGTTGAACATCCGGTTCCGGAAGCACGCCATCAGGATCCGGTGTCAATCCCATAATCAATGTTGAGTTTCGTCCAACAGACTTGCAGTACATATCCATCAGGTTCTCCAGCGGGAAGATGTGCGCTTCATCACCTGGTTCCCAAAACCATTCATGCCGTCCGTTGTAGCCCCTCAATGGAGCATCAGACATGGCCGGCATCCAATAAGTTCCATTTGGATCACCCTCTTTCAATAGTTGGAAATTGTTTTTAGCAATGGCCTGATGGGCCGACTCTCCTGCTCCGGTAGAGTAATACGGGAAAGTAGACCAACAAGGATAAGCAACCGTTCCTGACTCAGAACCGCCCCAACGTGCTTCAGCCAACTGCTTATTGTGATAGAACAAGCAATTGGGTTGATATTGCTGAACGATGGGTAAAACATCCGGCGCCCCATTGGCCGGATGATTGGCACCTCCATCAAACCAAATTTCGAATAATTCGCCATAGTTGGTACAAATCTCTTTGACCATGCCTTCAACCATCTGATTGTACCATTTCTGCCGGTTTTCACGGAAAGCCCCTTCTCCATTGACTTTAAAGTCGTGCACACCAATAAACGAATTCCAGCGAATCCCCAGGTAAATCCCTGGTTTAATTCCATATTTACGGCATGAATTCACAAAGTCGCGAACCAAATCGCCCTTTCCATCCTGAAACTTCAGGGCTTTCATACAATAAGGATTCACATCCGACTGGTAAAGGGCAAAGCCAGTTTCGTGCGTAGCTGTCAGAATAGCGAAGGTAAAACCTGCATCCTTAATTGCTTTTATCCACTGATCTGTGTCCAAATTCTCTGGATTGAAAACCTGGTAATCTGTGACCGGATCAATCCGGTTACCACCTTGTCCGTATTTTTTGCCATCAAATACATGCAAATCGTAATGAAAAACGGCTCCTAACTCGGCTTCCTGCCAGGCTTGCTGGCGCTTGTTGGGAACCGGACGTTTCTGCTGTTTTACCGGAACAAATGCGATGTAGGCCTCATCACCCTTCTTTACGGCCAACGAAAGCACCTGAGGTTCGTCATCCTCCAGATAAACAAACGGACGTTCCAAACGATCAGGAACCAGCAAGTTACCATCATTCATATCCAGCTTCTTGGGAGTTAAAACATACTCTGTTGCCTTCTTCCAATTAGTTCCATCTGACGAGCTAACCATACCAATAAAGGAATGTGCATGAAATACCCCATAAAAATAATCGCGTTTGGCATCGTACCACACCGACATGTCTTCCGTGTCGAGGTAATCAATAACCGGCTTTTCCTGAATGACAAACGGGCCAGCAGGCGAATCAGAAATGGCCATTGCCTGGTTACGGATAAAACGGGTTTCATTGGGTTTATCTCCTTTGACAATCAAGTAGTATTTACCGTCTTTTCCTTGGGTAATTGCCGGATTTACGGTTAAAGTGGTAATTGGTCCTGAAGGCTCAATCAAGGGTTGGTCCATTCGTTCCCAAGGTCCATTGATTGAGTTTGAAACAGCCACTCCCGTACGTTGATTCGGACGCAGGTATTTCGTCCAGTTCGGATGACTATAACCAACACGAGCCGTTTCAATGAGTTCCTCTTCGGTATAATCTTTATCTCCTAGATTGGTGGAGACATAGTAGAGATAGTATTTGCCATCAAACTTTTTGATTTTGGGATTGTGAACCGTGATGGCATCCCAATGTCCTTTCCCGCGGCTTTGCAGCACCGTTTCCTTATATTTCCAAGGTCCAGTTGGCGAGTCGGCAACAGCATGTGCCACCTCCGAGTGAGTCAGCCAACTCAGGAAGGTATATTTTTTAGGCCAACGCGAATAAAACAGATGATATTTTCCATCCTCTCCCTTGATGATGGAAGAACACCAGTTGTAGTAGCCCTCTGTTTTAAATAGATTCTCCTCAGAGAGCTTTTCCAAACGATCTTTAAAGAATAACTTGTCCGGGTGCGATTGGGCAAATCCTGCCACTACAAGCACCAAGCCAATTAGTAATAAATTAATCTTTTTCATTAGTAGTAATTGTATCTAAATAAAGTCACATTGCGTTCAAAAATACCACAAACACACTCAATTTCCGACAAAAATCAGATTTCAATTTTGAAAACCTGTGCCATGGTATCCATTACCGGATAACCTTGTTCAATGAACAGTCCATCTTCCTTTAACTGCCATTGAACAGTTTCTTTTGAGCCTAAAACAGTGACCTTTTTGATATTCACATCAGCGCCCTGCGAGGCAAATGCTTTCATCAATAGAGGTTGTTCCGAATCAGGAACTCCAAGTACCATGGCATAAACCGTATTCCCTTTCGTGGTGTAGCGCAGGTCATCGGCAGAATATTTAATTTTGAGGAATTCCCGGTGATTCTTGAAATCTCCCTCCGGCTCAATGGTCGGCCCTTCGCCATACGTGTGCCATGGCCGTGTTTCATAAATGGCTTCACCATATTTATCCAACCAGGCTCCCATTGCCCGTAAAACTTCTTGTTGGTCTGCAGGAATCGTTCCGTCGGCTTTGGGCGAAATATTGAGCAGCAACACACCATTTTTACTGACAATATCGATCAGCACATGAATCATGTCGACTGCTGGTTTGATTTGAAGATTTTCAGTATAACACCAACTCCCTTTGCTAATAGTTTCATCAGTCATCCAAACCTTTTTGCCCAGCTTGTTTTTGCGCGATTTCTCCAGGTCGTCCACACTCACGTTCAAAGGCAAATCATCTTGTTTCCGAACGATAACAACTTCTTTGTCCAGTTTCTGAGCTTCATTCAAGTAGTAAGCACAAAACTTCTGGCGGTACTGTTCCGGAATCTGATCCAGCCACGAATCAAACCAAATGATATCAGGCTGATAATTATCAATCACTTCTTTTAGCTTGCCAAACCAAATTTCTTCCAGCCATTGCTCTTCCGGAATATTCCCATATAGATAGTTCAGCTCATGATCATCCTCGGCTGGAGCAGTGCCTTCAAACCTTGGATAATGGCTATTACCGTAATTTTCTTCATTGGGAACATCCGCATAGCGCTGCAAGTTGCGGGCATGATGAAAAGTAGTCATGAATTTAAGGTCCTGAGCTGTCAGCGCAGTTTTCAGCTCTCTCATAATGTCTTTCTGCGGGCCTTTGTCCCCGACATTCCACGGAGTAAGATTGCTATCCCACATTGAAAATCCATCGTGGTGTTCGGCTACCGGCCCGGCAAAACGCGCCCCTGCCTGCTTAAACAAAGCGGCCCATTCGCGGGCATTAAACTGCTCTGCTTTAAACAACGGAACAAAATCATGATAACCAAAGTCCGAAAGTGGACCATAGGTTTCCAGGTGATGCTGATATTCTTTTCGGTTCTTAAAATGCATGTGTCTGGGGTACCATTCATCGCCAAAAGCAGGAACGGAATAAACTCCCCAGTGGAAGTAAATCCCAAACTTGGCATCCTGAAACCAGGCTGGTTCTTCATTGTGCTTAGCCAAAGAAGTCCAGTCTTCGGAATAAACTTCTGGATTCTCTTTTACTTCTGAATGGCAACTTGCCAGTAAAATAGCCAGTGCAAACAAAAAACAGGATTGTCGTTTTTTCATTTTAGTTCGTTTAGTTGGTTAGTTCTATTGAACCCGATTAATGATAAACGAGTTCAGGCGCTAAAAACGCACCAGTATTTTCAATACTTTCCCAGGAGCTTCAGACCATTCTTTCATGGCTTCAGGAGCCTCATCGGCTGAAACAACTTTTGAGACCATTAACTTCTCGTCCGGATTGGCTTGTTTCAGGTATTTAATGACAGCTTCAAAGTCCGAAGGATTGGCATTGCGTGAACCCAAAATTTCGAGTTCTTTTTGCACCCACAGCTTAGTGGGAAACGCCACCTCATCGCTGGCGTAACCAATACACACCACACGCCCGGCAAAGCCAATTTCCTCAATCGCCGCCTTATAAGTTATTGGACTCCCAGCCGCTTCAACAATAACTGATGGCCCATCGCCATGGGTTATTTTTTCCAGTTCAGCATGAAGATCCTGAGTTCGGGAGTTGATCAAATAGTTAGCGCCTAACTTACCTGCGACTTCCAGCTTCGAATCATCAATATCCACTGCAATGACGGTAGCTCCCCGAAGATTGGCACGAACAATGGCTCCAGTTCCAATCATGCCACAACCAAACACCAACACCGTATCAATATCGCTTACCCGGGCATTGTCAATCGCATGAAACCCGACCGTTAAGGGCTCAACCAAAGCCAGTTGAATGGAAGACAAGGATTCATCCATCAATACTTTTGGCCAATGCACAACCAGGTATTCAGCCATGGCACCATCACGCTGCACGCCCAATGTTTGGTTGTAACGACAGGCATTGAAACGTTTCTTTTTGCACGCAGAACACTGCCCGCAATTGGTATAAGGGACAACGGTCACATTTTGCCCGGGCTTAAAGTTCTCCGGCACCCGGCTTCCAGCCTGTTCAATCACAGCGGCTATCTCGTGTCCGGGAATGCGGGGATAGCTAACCATCGGGTTTTTGCCTAGATAGGTGCTTAAGTCCGACCCACAAAAGCCAACATAGTTCAGTTTTAACAAAACTTCTTCTTCGCCAGGAACCGGAATTGGTCGCTCCACCACTTTCATCGCTCCCGGTTTTGTTATTTCAATTGCTTTCATTTTTTTTGAATCATTAAAGTTGATAAGCCTTCAGAGCATTGTGATAAAAAATTTGATTTTGTTCTTCGCTGCTCAATGTCGACACCTGCTTTTTTACCAGCTGAAGCCACGCGGAATAGTTGGTTGCCACCTGACACACCGGCCAGTCGGAACCAAACATCAAGCGAGCCGGGCCAAAGGCTTCAAGCACCGCATCGAAATAAGGCTGAAGCTGCACTTCGGTCCAATGCTGATAGTCTGCTTCAGTTACCATTCCACTAATTTTGCAGCTTACATTTTCGTGCCTGGCCAATTCTTTCAGCAACTTTTGCCAAGGCTTTATTTCGTTGGTTTTGATCTTCGGTTTGGCAATGTGGTCCAGAACAAACAGCTGATCCGGATGCTGGTCAACAAAGCGAATGGTGTTGGGTAATTGGTGTTCCAAAATCAGAATATCGTAAACCAAACCATAGTCCTTCAGTTGTGAAACGCCATGGTTAAAAGCTTCTCCTAAAATAAAATCAGGATCAGACTCCCCCTGCACAACATGCCGGACACCTTTCAGCAACGAATTTTCATGGTATTTATCCAGAATGGCCTGAATGTTTGTATCGGCCAGAGGGAACCAGCCAACCACTCCTTTAATAAATTCATTTTCCGAAGCCAGTTGCAGCAACCAATCCGTTTCTTCCAGACATTGCCTGGCCTGAACAGTCACCACGCCTTCGACACCGGAATTTTTAATGGTTGTTGACAAATCTTCTGGTAGAAAGTTTTTTCGAATGGCAGCCATTTCATCATCAATCCAGTCAAATTCAACTGGATTGTAATTCCAAAAATGATGGTGGGTATCAATAATCATAGCTTAAATCATTTACAGGTAGGCATAATCCGGATCAATAATTCCAACATCTTTCAGTTCCTGCCAAAAAGCCTTTGGTAAAGGCGTTTTCATAACAAGCTTGTTATTCGCCATTCGTTTGGGCTTACTGGGATTGAGAGCCACCGCGTTGATTTCGGGAGCCGATAAAGCAAATTTCAAACAGGCATCACCAGGCTGAACGGCATATTTCTCGCATACGGCAAAAAACTGCTTGCGCCAGACAAACAAAGGCTGATCGGCAGGTTCATCGGGATTAAGAATTCGATAATCGAAATAGTCGCCTCCGGTTAAAAAGCCGGCATTAAAAATGGCTGAGTTAATGATTGCCACTCCATCAGCATGCAGCTGTTGCATAAAACGGATAATCTCTTTCGGATGGTGATAAATGGTAAACTTATTGGCCAACATCACCCAGTCGAATTTCACATGTTCGTATAGCTCTTTGATAATCAACCAGTCTTTTGAACCAATACCAACCGCTTTCACCAGACCTTTTTCCTTCAGCTCAAACAGTGCCCGGTAGGCTTCCAGAACATCCTGCAGCCGTTGTTCGCGATCGGCACTGTCAACAGCCGCCATCAGGTATTCATCCGGATCGTGAACCGACACTAACTGCTGCTTATAATTTGGTCCCAGCAATTTGGCTCCTTGTCGCCAGCAATCCAGAATTCCCTCGTAACTAATTTTCTGCACCGCGTCAAACTTTAGGTTGGCCCAGGCCCCCGGCTCGAAAGTCGGCTCAGCGTTTTTCAACGGAACACGGTACCATCCCAACTTATTGCTGATGGTGATTTGTTCCGGCTCAATATTAAGCTTTTCCAGTCCCCAGCGAATCACTTCCAAGGCTAGTCCGGAACCATATTTCCCCGCACTGTCAATCATCACTTTTCCATCAGCAACCTTGAACCATTCCTGCATCAGGTTCAGCTTTTCGGTTTCCGACAATTCGCGGTAAAGGTTCCCCAGGTAACTGGTTCCATAAATAATAGCCGGGAAGTTGAGCCCGCTTTTATTCTGTTTGTTTAACATGTTAATCTATTTGCTTTGGTTGTCCGTCTATTGCCAAACACGTTTGCTGCGGATTCAACTCATAAATTCGATCCATGAGCACCCATTTTTCATCAGCTGTTGCTTCGGAAGTCGTCAGTTGAAACCGCGACACATAAGCTTCCCATTCGGCTTGACGGGGCTTTTGAGCCAGTTCTTTCATGGCCCGATCATGGTCAAAATCGGGCAACGTATCCATAATCATGAATAAGCGGTTTTGGATGATGTAAATTTCCATATCCAAAATGCCGACTTCTTTCATTCCCTGTGTAATTTTGGGCCACGTATTTTCAGTTTTATGTACCTCCCGATAGGCTTCAATCAGGCTAGGATCATTTTCCAGCAGCAAGGTCTTGCAATAGCGTTTAAACTTCATCATTTTTTCTTTTTGAATCTTTAAAGTTCCGTGACTTTCAGCTCTTAATCAAAACAACCTATGTAAATATCTCTATGCAAAGCTTTGCGATTCGTAAAAGATGTTTTGAAACACAAGAAGTCCTTGGGGCAATAGTACCAGAATAGGATAAAAGACTATTTTTGTGTGAGAAGGAAAAACTATGAGCGACAGGCATATTTCATTGAAAGATTTGGCTAGGGAACTAAACGTTTCTATTTCGACTGTTTCGCGTGCACTGAAAGATCACCCCGATATCAGCACAGCGATGAAGGAGAAAGTGAAAAAGATCGCGCAGGAGCGCCGTTACAGTCCCAACCCCCTTGCCATGGGCCTGCTTAAGCAGGAAACCCGCATGATTGGTGTGATTGTCCCCGATCTGGTTACCCATTTCTATGCCTCCATTATTGCCGGAATTGAAAGTTATGCCAAAGAAAAAGGCTACTTCATTTTATTAGCCAGTTCCAATGAATCGTATACCAAGGAAAAAGAGTCCATTGAAAATTTACTGCGTGCACGGGTGGAAGGATTCATCATTTGCCTGAGCCAGGAAACAACAGAAACGGCTCACTTCGAGGATTTGCTTAGGCTGAATATTCCGCTGGTGTTTTTTGATCGTGTTTGCCTTAACGGACAGGTGTCTTCTGTAACTGCCGACAACACGGAAGCCGCCCAAACAATCACCCAGCATTTCTACCAGCAAGGTTGCCAAAGAATTGCTTTTATATCCGGGCCGCAACACCTTAACATTTCCAAAGAACGGATGACCGGTTATCTGGCAGGCTTAGAAGCTTCAAAATTGCCTGTCGTCCCGGAGTTGGTTGAAGCATGCGACCTCAGCTCTGACTCGGCTACGGAGGCCATGAAACGCTTGCTTGAGCTGAAAAACCCGCCGGACGCCGTTTTCGGAATTAATGATACCGTAGCTTTTGCCGCCATGAAAGAAATTAAGCATCATGGCCTCCGTATTCCTGACGATATTGCGCTGGTT
This sequence comes from Sunxiuqinia sp. sy24, assembly GCF_052677165.1. Taxonomy (NCBI): domain Bacteria; kingdom Pseudomonadati; phylum Bacteroidota; class Bacteroidia; order Marinilabiliales; family Prolixibacteraceae; genus Sunxiuqinia; species Sunxiuqinia sp. sy24. The sequence continues at coordinate 18,263 of NZ_JBQYLH010000018.1, read as the reverse complement.
GGCTTTACCGATGAGTTTCATTCAACGGTGGTTGATCCCCCTATGACTTCCGTTACTCATCCAACTTTTGAAATGGGCCGAGCTGCAGCTAACTTATTCTTTAGTGCCAAACAGGCTAAAAAAACACCACAAACGCTTGTTCTTAAAACCCAGCTGGTTGAGCGGGAGTCCTCTAAAAAAGGCAAGCTTAACTGAGACCAAATCAGGCAAAAATATTCTTCGGAACGTTACCTTTTAATTCTTCCTCCAGACACAGGTATAACAAACCACCCCGAATCAAACGTTTTTTCTATTTTTGCAATCTCATTTTGACACCCATAATTTTGACAATTCAATTTCAACATATCAATCTGCCGGTAGTAACGATCCTCGATGAAATTCAGGATAAGCTACAAACGAACAATACACTGATTGTAAACGCCCCTCCCGGAGCCGGGAAAAGTACCTTGGTACCCTTGGCTTTGCTGCAACAGGCAAAAGCCAGCAATCAAAAAATCATCCTGCTGGAGCCTCGTCGTTTGGCCGCAAGAGGCATTGCCGAACGAATGGCTTCTTTACTCAACGAAGAAGTTGGCGAAACCATCGGATACCGCATTCGATTCGAAAACCGGATTAGTTCCAAAACCAGGATTGAAGTTGTCACCGAAGGAATTCTAACGAGAATGCTGCAATCCGACAATTCGCTGGAAGGTGTCAGCACGGTAATCTTCGATGAATTTCATGAGCGAAGTATTCATGCCGATTTAGCCCTTGCCCTTTGCCGGGAAGCACAGCAGGTTTTAAGGTCTGATTTACGAATCGTGATCATGTCGGCCACCTTGAATCTGCCTCAATTATCAGGCTTGTTAAAAGCCCCGGTTGTTCAGTGTTCCGGAAAGCTTTTCCCGGTTGACACGATTTACACCGGTGAAAATGACATCCGGCTAATTGCAGAGCTAACGGCTCAAACAGTGCTTCGCGCCATCAAAGAAAAAGAAGGTGACGTGCTGGTATTTTTGCCTGGCGAAGGCGAAATCAAAAAATGTGAGCGTTTGCTTCGGAACGAACGCCTAAATCTAGAAGTTCATCCACTTTACGGAGCACTTCCAAAGCATAAGCAACTGGCTGCGATCTTTCCAAGTCCGCAAGGCAAACGCAAAGTTATTTTGGCTACTTCAATTGCTGAAACCAGCCTCACGATTGAAGGCGTGCAGGTGGTTGTTGATTCGGGCTATGCACGTGTTTCCCGTTTCAATCCCCGAACCGGGTTATCACATCTTGAAACCGTTCAGGTCCCCAAAGATTCGGCCGATCAGCGAGCTGGACGGGCCGGCAGACTTGGCCCCGGCAGCTGCTACCGCATGTGGACCAAAGCCACCCACGAACAACTTGCAGAACAACGCACACCGGAGATCCTCGAAGCGGACTTAGCCAGTCTGGTCTTGGATTTGGCGCAATGGGGAGTTACCGAACCGGAGCAACTCTGTTGGCTCAATGAACCGCCTCGTGGAACCTTTAAACAAGCCTCGGAATTATTGCATGAGCTGGAAGCTCTCGAGGATGGAAAGATCACTGCTCTGGGCAAGCAATTGCACCGCCTTCCCTGTCATCCCCGCATTGCTCACATGCTAATTATGGCACAGGATGACGGCCATGTTTCGCTGGCAACGGACCTGGCTGCTATTCTGGAAGAACGGGATCCGCTAGGCCGGGAAGCAGGCATTGATATTAACCTTCGCATTGAAGCTCTACGCAAGCAGCGCTCCTCTCAACGCATCAGTAAAAAGATGAAACGGATTGAGAAAGTTGCGGAGTCATACCGAAACATTATCGGTTGCGAACCAAGTAACGAAATGGTCAATCCCTACGAAACAGGGCTGTTGCTAGTTTATGCCTACCCCGAACGTATTGCTTTTGCCCGTCCCGGAAACAATGCGCAGTTTCAATTATCGAATGGTAACATTGCCATGGCCGGACATAAAGACGAACTTGCCCACGAAGCCTGGCTTGCAGTTGCCCATTTGAACGCCCGGGAAGGCATGGGATCCATTTTTCTGGCATCACCCCTCAACCCAACAGATTTAGCCCCTTTAGTGAAAGAGCGGGAAGTAATTGCCTGGGACAGTAAGAAAGGCGGATTGATTGCAACAAAAGAACTCCGAATTGGGGGCATTGTTTTACAATCAAAACCACTCCCAAATCCAGATAGCAATCAAATCTTAACGGTCCTTACAGAAGCCATATCCAAAGAAGGTAAACACCTGTTAAACTTTGACGAACGCGTTACCCAATGGCAAAACCGGGTGATGAGTTTGCGACACTGGAATCCGGAAGCGCAATGGCCGGATGTTTCAACTGAAAATTTGTTACAAATCAATCAGAATTGGTTAATGCCTTACCTTCAAAATATACGCAAGACAGAAGATCTAAAAAAGATTGATCTCGAAAATGCCTTGCATTATCATTTAAGTCCGGAGCAACAACAAATGCTTGATAAATTAGCTCCACAAAAACTGAAAGTACCCAGTGGCTCGGCCATCAAGCTGTCTTATCAGTCCAATGGCGAAGCCCCCGTTCTGGCGGTGCGCTTACAGGAAGTATTTGGCATGGAGGATACTCCCAAAGTCAACAACGGGCAAGTCAATGTTTTAATGCACCTGCTTTCCCCGGGATTTAAACCGGTGCAGATTACTTCAGACCTAAGAAGCTTCTGGAACAATGCCTATTTCGAAGTAAAGAAAGAACTTAAACGGCGTTATCCGAAACACGCTTGGCCAGATGATCCGTGGACCGCCGAGGCCCTGCGAGGTGTAAAACGGAGACAATCGTGACAGGCAAAGGAAAAGAGCGAAGAGGGAAACCGGAAAGAAGAAAAATGACAGTCCGAAAATTGAACGATCTATCATTATGACTAACAATATAAAAATAGTTGCCCCCGGAAAAAACGGACAATTAATTGGCGAACAGGAAGAGTTGGTCACTCCGCCTGCGGGCTGGAGCTTTCTACCAGCCGGAGATGCAGGAGTTACCCGAAAGGTAACGACACAAGGAAATTATTGGCGGGTTCAGTATAAAAAAGGGCGAAAGACCATCTCCAAAGGAGTTTGGGCCCCAACTGATACCATAGCAACAGCCAAACAGCATGTTGCCGCCACAAGAAGCACAGAAGGTTACCAAAAGAAAAGAGCTGCAGATATCCAACGGCGGGAAAAAAAGCAACAGTTGTATGAAGGTGAGTTTTTGCAAGCGGTTGTGAACTACCTGGATTTTCATGCGTCTTATGCAGCACTTGCCCAGCAAATGGCTCTTGCAATTACCCAACATGCCATTCCGGTAGGAAGTGGCACCGTTGCGCGCACGCAACTCATTCCATTGGAAGAACGGGCAGCCAAAGCAGTTATCGCATGGATGCGACACCAAACCACAGCCTACGATAACCTAAAAATAGCGCGTATCAAAGGAGAACGAAGAGCTGTCCGTCGGCAATTAGCCCAACAATCCGTCCAGCTGCTAAGCCAATACCGAAAGGGCGAAGCAGTTTTCCCCAGTTGTCCGCTCATGAAAGCCATTCAGGAACAAACAAAATTGAATCATCATGAATAACCTATGCCCTTGTGGCTCACAGCAAATGGCAGCCGACTGCTGCTCAGCTATCATTTCAGGAAAACGTCAGGCAGCCACCGCTCAGGAACTGATGCGATCCCGCTATGTCGCGTTTACCCAGGCAAACGGAGCTTACCTCATGCGAAGCCACCACCCTAAAACCAGGCCGGTAAAAGAACAAAAAGCCATTGAAAACTGGGCTAAATCGGTTCATTGGATGGGCTTACAAATTCTGAATACCCAAGGAAGTAATGCCAACGATTCAAGCGGCTATGTGGAGTTTAAAGCACTCTACCTCGAAAACGGACAGCTGCAACAGATCCATGAAAACTCCTTTTTCAAAAAAGAACAAGGCCAGTGGCTTTATTATTCCGGGGTACACAAAGGGTAAGTTCCATTCGGACTCTGACCCGAATTACTTAACAACAAAAAACGGATTGAGCAAATTTTGTTTATTGTATTCGAGGGGACTTCCGGTGTCAAGCTGATAAATGTTCTTCCCAACCGCTTTGACGATAGCATGTCCGGCAGCGGTGTCCCATTCCATGGTTGGCCCAAAGCGCGGATAAATATCCGCTTTACCTTCCGCAATCATACAAATTTTCAAAGAACTACCCCGGCTCAGCACCTCAATATTCGGATAGTCCTTCCTTAAGGTGTCAATAAAATCCTTCGTTTCCTGATTCATAAAAGACCGGCTGCCAACTACCGTATAAACAGACTTATCTTTAGAAACAGGCAACTTCAAGCCTTGCTCTTTCATTGCTGCAAAGCGGATATCCATCTTGTCGGTCTCTATTTTATAAGCGCCCTCTCCCTGAACACCCACATAAAGCTCTTGGGTGACCGGAACATAAATAACACCAGCAACAGGTGTCTGATTTTGCATCAAAGCAATGTTTACCGTGAACTCCCCATTCCTATTTACAAACTCTTTTGTTCCATCAACAGGGTCAACCAACCAATAACAATCCCAATTCTTTCGCAACGGATATTCAATCAGCTGGTCTTCTTCGCTCAGCACAGGCAATCCGCGTTGTTTTAAAAGCTCCGAAATAATCTGATGCGAAGCCTTATCGGCCAGCGTTAACAGGCTACGGTCCTCCTTTAGTTCAATCCCAAACTCTCCGGACTTGTAGATTCTCATAATTTTGTGCCCTGCCTTAACAGCAGCATGAAGTGCTAAATCAATTTTCTCTAGCAACTGGAGTCGATTTTTATGGCCATTTCGTTCAATACTCATTTTCAAATCTATTCTTTTGGATGCTCTGTTAATCACAATACACCTGCAATTTTCCATCCCGGATATTCATCACATCAGTCTGTTAATTTTAAAAGATGGTCGCTACACACTTGCGTGGCTTCTTCGAGACTGAACTTTCCACAATCAATCGATAGAGCAATATGCAGGGGTTCCTCAAAAGGCGATGTAATTCCCGTAAAGTTAGCAAGTTCGCCGGCCTGAGCTCTTTTGTAATGCCCTTTGGTATCTCTTGCCATACAAACCTCCAAGGGAGTTGACACAAAAACCATCAATAAGGCTCGCCCAATAATTTGGTCCACCATTTCGCGGATTTCCTTAGTTGGAGTCACAAAAGAACAAACAACCCAATACCCTTTGCGCGCAAATAAAGCAGCTAATTCCGCTGCACGCCTGATATTTTCCTGCCGGTCCGCGATCGAGAAGCCTAAATCTTTATTGATCCCTTTTCTTAACTCATCACCATCAAATGAAATTGTTTTAACTCCTCGTGCCAACATCTCATTTTTAACGCTATTCGCTAAGCTTGTTTTTCCTGCACATGGTCTTCCAAAAAACCAAATAACCTGTCCTTCCATTTTGCATCTCTGTTAGTTAAAACAAACTGAATAAAAGTATCCCTGTTAATCCCGATAACGGAATAAGGTAGGCGACATTGATTTTTAATTTGATTGATAAAAACAACACTCCTATGAAAATCAACCACGTTGCCCAATGCATTTCCATTCCTTTTCCAATGGTATACGCTGCGGAAAAAATCATCCCGATAACCGCGGGACGCAATCCTTTAAAAATAGCTGAAATTATTCTAGATTGCTTGATTTGATCCATAAATCCGGAACAAAAAATCATCAGAATAGCCGGGGGAAAGAAGATAGCAATGGTCGCTACCAAGGCACCCCAAAAGTTCGCAACCTTATAGCCAATAAAGGTTGCACTGATAAAAATTGGCCCCGGCGTAATTTGCCCCATCGCAATTGCATCGGTAAACTCCTTTGCTGTTACCCAATTAAGTCCTTCGACAACGATTTCATGAATAGCCGGAATAATCACGTATCCACCACCAAATAAGGTGAGACTCATCCCCGAAAAAGTCATCGCAATATCGCGAAGCAACAAGGCCTGCGTAAAAGTAGCCTGCTCATGAAACAGCAAGGGAAATCCCCATACGAGTCCAATTAAAACGAGTAGAACAACGACCACAGGCAAAAACGATCGGATGTTTTGCTTACTGGTCTTTTGAGCCAATTCCGGCTCTGTTTTTTCCTCAACTCCTTTCCTATAAAACAAAAGCCCCAGAATTGCGCCGCCAGCCATAATCAGGACGGTCGTGTAAAACGAACGGAAAAAAATCATTTTTTGAATCTATTTTATCTTTCCACATAAATAATTTTGTGACGGCAATTACAGTCCTATTATTAGCCAGATCCTGATCCAAAACAACAATCTAATGCCGACATTATCAGTCTACGACACAAAGAACTTACAAACGGACAACTACAGCAAATTCATGAGAACTCACTCTTTAAGAAAGAACAAAACCGCTGGGTGTATTATTCCGGTGTTCATAACAGCTAAGCGTAAGTAAAATAATCCCTCGCAGCAAACCACCAGGAATTATTACTTCATCCTTATTTTGTTGTAATGGTTTCCACCTTATCTTTTAAGCGAACATATCCTTCCAGATTAGTCCAGAAAATCATTAATATTTAACACACACAGAAAGTACTACTCCTCTTGCCTATTGGCTGCCAAGATAAAGAAAACAAAAAGCCTGGAGAACGAAATCACCAGGCTTTTGTTAATTCTTTCTGTCACATTACACTTTCGGCAAAGTCCATGGCGAGCGATAATGCGCTTTAACCAGTTCATTTGCTTCATTGTCATTGACAAACTGTTGCATATCCGGGTTCCAATTCACTTTGCGCCCCAAACGATAAGAGATATTCCCCAGGTGTGCAAAACGAGCAATGTGCGCTCCAGTCTCAATGTCGCAATTGGGCTTGTTGCCAGTACGAATACAATCCAAAAAGTTTTTTACATGCAAGTCTAAGCCATCGCCTTGAGCGTTTTGCAACTTGACGCCATCGTAGCCTTCTTTTTTACTGGTACTTTTCGTTTCAGGAATCACCTCCCAGCCACTTCGATCGATCACCAGGGTTCCGTATTCGCCTACAAAAGCAACGCCGTGTCCGCGGCCTCCGTAATTGGCACCATAAATGCCAATGGTGTGATCCCACACCAGACCAAAATCGCCAAAGTCGTAAACAGTTGTCATCGTGTCGGGTGTTTGCATGGCATCATCCGGGAAGGCATATTTACCACCCACAGCCATAATTGACTTCGGCACATATTGATTCATCCCAAACAAGGCGAAATCAAGCAGGTGAACCCCCCAGTCAGTCATTACCCCACCGGCATAATCCCAATACCATCGAAAAGAAGCATGAAATCGGTTTTTATTATAAGGGCGCTTAGGCGCGGGCCCCAGCCACATATCATAATCAACACCTTCCGGAGCTTCCGAATCGGGCACCACTGGAATAGATCGCTTCCAGCCCACATTAGACCACGAACGTACGGAGCGTACCCGTCCAATATTTCCGCCTTGTACATAATTTACCGCATCGTTCCAATGCTGGTGGCTACGCTGCCACTGCCCTACCTGCACCACATTACCATAGCGTTTTTGCGCCGCCACCATGACGTTGCATTCCTCAATGGTCGTTCCAATCGGTTTCTCAACATACACATGTTTCCCAGCTTCCGAAGCATAAACCATGGGCAGGCAATGCCAATGATCTGGTGTTCCAACAATTACCGCATCAATATCCTTATTATCAATCAACTGTCGGAAATCATTATATAATAACGGACGTTTTCCTGTCTGTTTCGCCACATCTTCAGCACGTTTATCCAACACACGCTGATCTACATCACAAAGAGCCACACATTCTACTTCCTTATTTTTCAAAAAAGATTGCAAGTCATTAAAGCCCATCCCGCGGCAGCCAATCAAGCCAACCGTAATTTTTTCGTTGGGAGAAGCACAACCGGCATTCATTATCGTAGGTAGAGCTGCTATACCGGCAGTAACAACAGCCGACTGTTTTATAAAAGTTCTTCGGGTATCGTTCATCACATTGTGTTTAGTTAATTTATTACGTAGTTCCTGTAAAGATAATTGAAATAAACAAAATGCGAATTCGATTGCACAAATTCCTTATTTTTCCTACTAATTCGGCCACTTAAAAAAACTATTGCCCGATCGAACTTCTTATGACCAATCAGTCAATATTAAAATCAAATTCATAACCAATTAGTTGCAAAACCAAAAGACTTGCCTTAACTTTGACCGAACGTTCAGTCATTAACAAATTAATATGCCCCGAAACACAGAACAACTGGAACAGCTCCGAAAAGAGAAAAAGGAACACATTCAGCAAATCGCACTGGAACTTTTTGCAGAAAATGGATTCCATGGAACTTCGATAAGTCAGATTACAAAAAAAGCGAACATCTCCAAAGGACTTATATACAACTACTTCAAAAGCAAAGAAGATATACTTGAAGATATCATACGCACTGGTCATGAAAGTATTTACGCCGATTTTGATTTCAACCAGAACCACCAAATGGAAACCGATGATTTTGTACTTTTCATTCGCAAAAGCATACGAACAACCATAGAAAACGCACACTTCTGGAAACTCTATTATGCCCTGATGCTGAATCCGCACATCCATCAGAAATACGTACAACAGTTTGCTGGCAACAGTCAGTCAGTCATGCAAGCCTTACGCGATTTTCTAACTCACGAAGGAAGTACAGACCCGGATCAGGATTTATTTAAAATTTCCGCCCTACTAAAAGGGGCACTGCTGATGGTTGTTGTCAGCCCTGAATTTTTCAAGGTCAAAGAACTGGAAGACACGCTGATCCAATCCGCCTTTAAACTCATCAGTCAAAAAGAATAAACCAACGCATCATGAAAACCAAACTACTCGCACTACTTCTACTCTGTATTACCGGACCAGTTTTCGCTCAACCGATCGACATCAAGGAGATTGTTCGCCAGGCCGATGAGAAATTGCGCGGCAATTCCAGCATTGGCGAGTTTACCATGACCATCCAACGTCCATCATGGGAACGAACCCTTTCGATGAAAAACTGGACTTTGGGCACCGACTACTCGTTGATACTGATTACCGCACCTGCCAAAGAAAAAGGTCAGGTATTTCTGAAACGACAAAGTGAAATGTGGAATTGGGTGCCCAGCATCGACCGGATGATTAAAATTCCACCATCGATGATGATGCAATCCTGGATGGGCTCCGACTTTACAAACGACGATTTGGTGAAAGAATCATCGCTGGTGAAAGACTATGAACACCACTTGATTGGAGAAGAAACGATTGAAGGCTACAAAAGCTATAAAGTAAAACTGATTCCGCACGAAGAAGCCGCAGTGGTTTGGGGCAAAATATACATGTGGATCGGTCAAGAGGAGCTACTGTGGCTGAAAGCCGAATTCTACGATGAAGACGATTTCCTGGTGAACACCGAAATTTTAACCGACATCAAGCAAATGGATGACCGGATTATTCCGACGCATCTGGAAATGATTCCGGCCGAAAAAGAAGGACACAAAACCATCATGACCTTTGACCAGATCGATTTTGATGTTGATTTGAAAGAATCTTTTTTCTCCATTCAGAATATGAAAAGAATAAGGTAACCCTTCAACCCATAACCTATGCCCACTAACCTAAAAATAGCATGGCGTAACCTTTGGCGCAATAAACGGCGAACCCTGATCACCGTGGCCTCCATCTTTTTTGGCGTACTGCTTTCGGCCTACATGACCAGCATGCAGGAAGGTTCGTACGAAAAAATGGTTGACATGGTCGTGAAGTATTACTCGGGGTCCATGCAGGTACACCACGAAAACTACTGGGAAAGCAAAAGCATCAACGACACTTTTGAAGACAACAAGTCCCTGCGACAAAAAATCTTAGCCCACAACGAAGTGGACTTTCTTATCCCGAGGCTGGAATCCTTCGCACTGGCTTCCTCGCGCGAACTAACCAAAGGCGTTTTGGTTTTAGGAATTGAACCGGAACCGGAAAACCGCCTGACCTCGTTAAAAAGCAATGTTCGCGCAGGAACCTACCTGGATGAAAAAGACCAGGGACTGCTGATTGGCGAAGGGCTGGCAAACTATCTCCGGCTGGGCGTCAACGACACACTGGTGCTTATCAGTCAAGGATACCACGGCATCAGTGCTGCCGGGAAATACCCCATTCGCGGCATCATCAAACATGCTTCGCCTGAACTGAACAAGATGATTGTTTACATGACACTTCCCGTTTGTCAGGATTTCTTTTCAGCACCCAACCGACTAACGTCTCTGGTGATTAACATCAAGGACAACGACCTGCTTCAGCGGAGCCTGAAGAAACTGCGGGCCGACCTCACTTCACCTTATTCCATTATGAGTTGGCAGGAAATGTCGCCCGAAATGGTTCAACAAATTGAAAGCGACCGGGCAGGCGGCATCATCATGAAAGCAGTGCTTTACATTGTCATTGGCTTTGGCATTCTGGGCACCATTATGATGATGATTGCTGAACGCAGGCGGGAGTTTGGCGTGATGGTTGCCATTGGTATGCAACGCTATAAACTGGCCGCCATCCTTTTCTACGAAACCGTTTTTATTGGCCTGATTGGCGCCCTGTCAGGCTTATTCGTCAGCATTCCACTACTCAGTTTTCAGGCACAAAATCCCATTCCTCTAACCGGACAAGCAGCCCAACTGATGGAAGACTACGGCTTTGAACCGTATATGTTCTTTTCCCTGGCCCCTTCGGTGTTCTGGCACCAGGCGCTCACCGTATTTCTGATCACGCTGCTCATTGCCCTCTACCCCATCTTTTCGGCCAACCGAATGAAATTGATTAACGCACTACACGCTTAAACCCAACCGATATGATTACTTCTGTTGCATGGCGAAATATTTGGCGAAACCCGGTTCGATCGGGCATTATCATCACGGCCATTTCAATTGGCATGTTTGCCGGCGTGTTTAGTGCTACCTTTATGAAAGGATGGATGAACCAGCGGCTGGAAGCCGGTGTAGAGACAGAAACCTCGCACATCCAACTGCATGAGCCGGCCTACCGCGAAAATTATGAGATTAACCAATTCATCCGGCAAGGGGTTCAGCTGGCTGACCAGCTTTCAGCCTTCCCCGAAGTTGATGGAGTCAGTCCGCGGGTAACCATTCAATCCATGATTGCTTCGGCCGAAACCGGCACCGGCGTTAAAATTATGGGCATCATTCCTGAAAAAGAAAAGCAGGTGACTAAGTTAAGCCAGTTTGTTAAAGAAGGGGACTATTTTGAAAGCATCAGCCGAAACCCAATCATCATCGGGAAAAAACTGGCCGAGAAACTCAAAATCAAGTTAAAATCCAAAGTGGTTATCACGCTTCAGGATGCCGATGGAAACATTACCGGCGGGGCTTTTCGGGTGTGTGGTATTTTTGATTTGACCAACAGCATGTTTGAAGAGGCCAATGTCTTTGTCCGGTACAACGACCTGGCCCGCTTAGGCATGCTTCCCGAAGGAGTGGCGCACGAAATCATTGTTCACCTCAACGATCAGAAAAACCTGGAGTCCGTCACCCAAGAGCTTCGAGCCAAATACCCTGAATTGGAAGTCATGAACTGGAAAGAGCTCACCCCTGAACTCGGCTACCTCAATGAAATTGGCAATTTATACACCTACATCTTTGTCATCATCATCTTGCTTTCCCTGGGATTCGGCATTATTAATACCATGTTGATGGTGGTGATGGAACGCGTGAAAGAGCTTGGCATGCTTATGGCTATCGGCATGGGCCGCCTCCGGGTGTTCCTGATGCTTATGCTCGAAACCACCCTGCTCACGCTTACCGGTGGCCTCATTGGAATCGTCCTGGGGCTGGGAGCTTCTTTCGCCCTTCAGGAAAGAGGCATCAACCTGTCGAACTGGGCACAGGGGCTGGAAGATTTTGGCTATTCGGCCATCGTTTACCCGGTGGTTGAAACACAAATGGTGCTGGTCATTATCCTGCTGGTCATTCTCACCGGGATTATTGCCTCGGTGTATCCGGCCCGCAAAGCGCTGAAATACAATCCGGCCGAAGCCATCAGAACAGAATAATTCATGAATCAACTTTTAAAACCATCCAACAATGACAATCATAACCATCAATAACCTGTTTAAAACCTACAAAGATTCAGAAATCGAGGTGCACGCGGTCAATGGCATTGACTTATCCATTGATGAAGGAGAGTTTACCGCCATTGTTGGCCCTTCCGGCTCGGGCAAAACTACCCTGCTGAATATGCTTGGCGGACTGGACCAACCAAGTTCAGGAACCATTCGCATTGATCAAACCGAACTGGCCCAGCTCAAATCATCACAGCTCATTGATTTCAGAATGAAAAACATTGGTTTTGTCTTCCAGTCCTACAACCTGATACCGGTACTGACAGCCAAGGAAAATGTGGAGTTTGTTATGCACCTGCAAGGAAGACCCAAAAAAGAACGGGAGGAGCGCACCATGCAACTACTTGAAGCTGTCGGGCTAAAAGGACGCGAAAACAGCCGTCCGGCCAAGCTTTCCGGCGGACAGCAACAGCGGGTAGCCGTTGCCCGAGCGCTGGCGTCGAAACCAAAATTCGTGCTGGCCGATGAACCCACAGCCAACCTCGACTCAAAATCGACTGAAAACCTGCTCAACATCATGGAAGAGCTCAATAAGCAAGAAAAAATAACCTTTATCTTTAGCACGCACGACCAGCGTGTGGTCAACAAAGCCCACCGCGTAATCACGCTTGAAGATGGAAAAATTATTAATGACAATCATAAAAACAGCTAATTATGCAGGTAACCATAAACCTCATGCTCATTTTTTTCGGATTCCTGATCTCACCAAACATGAATCAGGAACAGTCAGAAATCGCACAAGATCAGTCCTGGCCTGAAGCAATCAACACCGTTGATAAAGCCTTTTACCTCGATAGCTTCGAGAAGGCAATTATTCTTGAGCTCAACAAGGTCAGAAACAATCCGGCTCGCTATGCGGCCGACTACCTCGAACCCTTAAAGGCTGCCTACAACGATAAGGTACTCACCTTCCCCGGCGAGGCGCCTTTGCAAACCCGCGAGGGAGTAGCGGCTCTGGAAGAAGCCGTCCGGGTCTTGAAAGCCGCTGCTGCTGTGCCGCCCCTGAAGCCTTCGCGCGAACTGACCTCTGCTGCTGAATTGCTGGTGAAAGATCAAAAAGCTTATGGCGGAACCGGGCACCTCACCAAAAGCGGCTGGACACCACAGGTTCGGATCAAACGCTATGGCGCTTACACGTCACGCCTGGCCGAAAATTTAGTGTATGGCTATACCAATGCACAATACGCCATCATTTCACTTTTGATAGACGACGGCGTAGCCAACCGCGGACACCGGGCCAACATTCTGGATGCCGCTTTTACCACTGTTGGGGTGGCCGCTGATGAACATCCCTCCTATCATTATTTTTGCACCATTGAATTTACCGATGGCTTTACAGCAACCGGACGATGAAACGTTTTTACCTGCTCCTGCTCCTGGCTGTTCCTTTGCTGGCAGAGGCCCAGCAAGCGGTTAGCCTGACCGGGTATGCCAAGGAGCTGTTCATGTATTACAACCCCGACCAGGAACTGCCGGGTATTGGCTCCGATGCCCTGGTAGCCAACACCTTTCACAACCGGCTGAACTTTAAATGGTACGCGTCCACCCAACTGACAGCCGTGGTGGAAATGCGCAACCGCATCCTGTTTGGAAACCTCGTGAAGCAATATCCCGCCTACCAGTCGGTGGTTGATGTGGATAATGGCTACCTGGATTTATCGTTTGTACCTTTCGAAGGAAAAGGCTGGTTCATGCACAGCTTCTTCGACCGGGCTTCCCTCGACTGGGTTTCGGGCAACTGGCAAATCCGGCTGGGACGCCAGCGAATCAACTGGGGGGTCAACCTGGTGTGGAATCCAAACGACGTTTTCAACTCCTTTTCTTATTTCGATTTCGACTACGAAGAGCGCCCCGGAACCGATGCCTTGCGCATTCAATACTATACCGGAATGACCTCTTCGGCTGAACTGGTTTACCAATTGGGAGAAAATGCAGACGACATGGCCCTGGCCGGATTGTACCGCTTTTCACAATGGGACTACGACTTTCAGTTTATCGGCGGATGGGTTGGTACCGACTACATGCTGGGGGCCGGCTGGGCTGGCGATATTAAAGGTGCCGGTTTTCGCGGAGAGATCACCCACTTCAAGCCACGACAAGAAGACTCCGGGTCTGAAACCGCAACGGTAGCCTCCATTTCAGTCGACTATACTTTTCCAGGCTCACTCTATATTCACTCCGGCATTCTCTACAACAGCCACGGCACCACAGGCAAAGCGGGCGGATTAGACCCCTTTTTCAACAACAAACTTTCCGCCAAATACCTTTCGCTGGCTCGTTATTCCTTGTTCGGGCAGTGTTCCTATCCGGTTACGCCCCTGCTTTCCGTCGATCTTTCCAGCATCCTGAATCCCAGCGATGGCTCCTGGTACATTGGCCCCACAGCAAGCTATTCGCTTCAAAACAACCTGGAACTAATGGCCACCGGGCAATTGTTTTTTGGGGAAGAAGGCACCGAATTTGGTGAAATTGGTAAATTACTCTTTGCCCGCTTAAAATGGAGCTTCTGAGCTTACGGGTGAACTCGTTCCTTCTCCCTTCTGCCTGGCTCATCTGCTCACTTTTTGGTAACCCGACTTCAGTTCCCATTTTGGTGACTTGTCTCATGTTTTTGTCGACTGCATTTTGCTTGGAGGTGACTCGAGTCATGCGGGACCTGACTTCAGTCAGCTTGGAGCTAACTCTTCGCACCTTTTTACCGACTGAAGTCACCTTTTGGATGAATTGAGTCAGGTTAGAACCGACTGAAGTCACCCCGAAGGTAAGTGGAGTCAGGTCGGAATCGACTGCAGCCACCTCAGAGGTAACTCGAGTCATGTTTGAGGTGGGGGGGGGTACCTCAGAGGTACCCCCCTGAGGTGTTAAATAGAAAATGCTCCATATAGATTATCAGCTATTTAGAACGAAAATAAAAAGGCGCTTACTCGTACATATATTTTGTAAATTTTTATAACTTAATCGGCGAAATCGAAAAAAGAAAAAACCAATGAGAGTATTAACCAACGAACACCCACCGCACACAATCAGCCTATTAACCAACAAAAATACATCCAGCTAAAGCGAATATATCCACAAGACTGTGGATATACAAGTGTTAGCAGCAATACTGAAAAGAGACAGCATATAATAAACAACTATAACCATAACTGAATAATAAATGGAAAGCAACCAAAAATTTTTAGATTTTGCAGAATCGTTAAAATTGGTAAGAAAGACTAGAATTGAAGATTTTATTGAAGATAAAAATATAGATGACATCTATACCGATTTACTTCCCAATAACGGGATTATTAATAAACTTAACTTACCTAGAACTACTGTTTTGGTTGGGAGAAAAGGAACTGGAAAATCGACAATTTTTCAAAAATCACAAAAGGATTTAATTGCAAACAAAAAGTGTATCTCAATTTATATAGATGTTAAGTCATTATTTGATAACTCAACTCCAGAAATACCCGAACAAGCGAAGGATATTAGCGTTGATTACCACAAGTATTTACTTTACAGTAACCTAGTTAAAGAAATAATATTAGAGACTAGAAATAGATTAGATGATTTTGTAAAAGGTTCCATTTTTAAAAAGATTCTTGGATTCGACCATGCTCAGATTTTAGATTTGAATTATGAATTAGATGCAATTGAGGAATCGATTAATGATGTAATCAAAAATGTTGACATATCACTTATACAGACATTTAAAAGAGTAGATGAAAGCTCGGTAAATAATAGTAAGAATATTGATTTAAAACTCTCTGAAAAGCCATCTTTATCTGCTGGTGCAAAATCTTCTTCTCTTAATTCAGCTAAATCGGAATTTGAACAAACTCTGATTAAGTATTTAGACATTAAAAAATGTTTGATTTCTAATTTGATAAGAATTAGAGATATACTTAACATTTCACATTTATATATATTTCTAGACGACTATTCTGAGATAGATGAAGAGGCTCAAAAAATATTTATGGACTGGTTTATTGCGCCCCTTGAAAACTTATCCGAAGACTTTGTAAAATTTAAGATAGCGGCATATCCACATAGGTTTTATTACGGCAAACTTGACAATGCGAAAATTGACGAAATTTCATTAGACTTTTTTGATGCCTTCTACACATTTGAAAAGAAAGCCAATATATCTAAAATGGAAACGTTGGCTTTAGATTACACAAAAAGGTTAATAAATAAACGACTAGCAATTTTCTTTCCCGATAACAATTGGGCAAGATTCTTTGATATTGAAGATGATAAGTTGTTTGATTTACTTTTTAGTGTTTCGTTTAATATTCCCAGAAAAATAGGATATATTTTATCTTACTGTTATGAATCTTGCCTCATTCATAATAAAAAAATAACCAAAACAGCGATTGAGAATGCAGCTCAAAGATACTATACAGATGTCGTATTGAAATACTTTCTCGTTAATCAATTCGTATCAAGACCTTTTGCAGATAAAATCTCTAATGAACATCAATATGATTTATTAAATAAAATAATTGAACGTCAAAAAGTAAATTCATCTCCAGTTAACCGCTCTACGGTTAAAGGTAAACCGACAAATCATTTTACAATAAATAAATCAATTAGCTCACTACTTGATAATTTAGAATTAAATGGCTTCGTTACTACTTATAACAATATTGTCAATAATTCAAATTCTAACGACCTAACTGTTATTTATTCTTTGGATTATGGTTTATGTAAGAGACATGGTCTAAATTTCTCTAGGGCTTATAATGATTCTTATCTAAAATATTTTACTCATTCAAGATTTAATATGAATGTATTGATTACTGACTATTTTAATCAAACACAGATTATTAAGTGCGATAATGGTCATGAATTCCCTTATGAAATGCTTGATAATTTAAAGATGTTTAAGATGAAATGTCCTCATTGCTTGGAAGAGGGAATTATTTCAATATGTGAGGTAACAGTTTCCAACATTCATATTAAAGAGCAACTTGAATCTATAGAAAAATCAAGGTATAAGGATTTTACATTTTATGAATTTCAGATTCTCGATTATCTCTGTACAGTAGGTAAGGCTGTAAGTTTAGAGACAGTTTCTAACGCATTAGATAAAAGTCCAAAAACGGTAAGGTCAACTGTAGGAAAACTTATTGTGAAAGGGTTTATAAAACAAGACATTGAGGTCAGTAGGGAATTGAAAAAAGAATACCATACTATTACATCAAAAGGAGAGAAATTCGTTAAAGCTGTATTGGACTTGATTAAAAAGATGGAAGAAAAAAGTAAAGCTGCTAACAATATATAAAAATAATAGCCGGTTCATTAGTGAATTCAAGGGTTGTAGCCCGCTACAACTTTTGTGTAGCTTGACAGGGATGGAGCCCGCAATCGGCTACTATTCTTATACTTAACGTTAGGGTGCATTATGAATAAAGAACAATGGATAAACTTCTAGACCAAATATTAAAATATCTTGACACTGAAAAGTGGTATGTAAGTTATCATTCGGTTTGTGAGAGATTTGAAATTCCTAAATCTGACAGAGATTATGTCTTAACAAAATTAGATACAGACGGATATATCGATATTTCTAAGACAAAAACTTCTTTGAGTATTAAAATATCAGATTTTGGAAGAGTATTTATTCATGAAACAGGTTACACAAAAGAAAAAGAACTTGAAAACCAAGCAATGAATTCAATTCAAAAAGACAAAAGAATTGAATTATTTTTCAAAGTCACTACCCTTTTGTTAGCTATCACAACTGCTTTTCTAGGATACCAAAGCGTTCATAAAGACTTTGAAATCAAAAATAAAACAGACAGGATTGAAAATCTGGAGAAACAACTTTCACGAGTTGATAATACTTTAGAAGAAACTTATTTTTTCTCGTCTAAAAAATCAAAGGACGTTTTCAGTCTCCACATCACAGGAAATGACATTTTAACAAGTGTAATTGATTTTAATATAGTCACTTCTGCTGGTGATACAATTTTCAATCAACGTTTCAAATCTGAGGATTTGATTGGTTATGGATTAATAGGTATTGAGAATCCGACTGATAAACAACGACAAGACTTTATTTTAAAACGTTTCTATACGTAAGCATTCGGTAAACCCCGTCTTGTTTCATGTAAAATTAGCATCCTGCTTTCAAAGTTTCTCTTAAATGTTCGGA